>JAGGZT010000009.1 GCA_021161905.1 Acidobacteriota bacterium
CCAACGAAGAAGGAGTGGTTCAGCTCGATGCCTCGGTGATGTATGGACCAACTTTTGGTGCTGGAGCGGTTGGTGCCCTCGAGAATATCGCCACTCCCTCGTCGGTAGCCCGATTGGTAATGGAGAGGACCACTCGGATATTCTTAGTGGGAGAAGGAGCCTTGAAGTTCGCCTTAGCCCATGGGTTCAAGAAGACCAATCTTCTTACTGAAAAAGCGAGAAAGATATGGCTCCTTTGGAAGGAAACGATGAGCGATAGGGACGATTGGCTTCCACCGGCTGATTGGCGGAATAAATATCCTGAATTTGCTGCTGTTTTTGACGAGCTCTGGCTCCATGAGGGGACGATCAATGTCCTCGCTATCGATGCTGAGGGCAATATAAGTGGTATAACCACCACCTCAGGGCTTCCCTTCAAACTCGATGGTAGGGTGGGTGATTCCCCAATCATTGGTGCTGGCCTCTATGTGGATCAGGAAGTAGGGGCTGCTGGCGCCACTGGTAGGGGTGAGGAGGTGATAAGGACCTGCGGTTCTTACTATGTGGTTGAGAATATGCGAAAGGGAATGGATCCAGATGAAGCTTGCCGGGCAGCCGCTGAACGCATAGTGAAGGTGAATAAGGGGAAAGCGAATTTTCAAGTGAACTTTGTAGCTTTGAGGGAGGATTGTAAGTTCGGCGCCTTTTCTATCCGCAGTGGGTTTAAATTCGCCGTTTATAACGAGCGCGGTAACAACCTCTACGATGGGAAATACCTATTCAAAAGGAAAGGGAGATAAAACGAGTTAAAAAAATAGCCAGGGGGCTTACCCCTGGCTTCTTCTATATCTATTAGGAGCGGAAAACGATGGCCCAGATCCCTACCAAAGAGATAGAAAATAGGATAAAACTTCTTCAAGGGAGGGTTAGGAAGGAAGAAGTAGACCTTTTCCTCGTCTTCCAGCCGGTCGATCGGTTTTATTTCTCAGGGACGATGCTCGATGGACTTTTGGCAGTACCTAAGGAAGGAGAGCCATTCCTCGAGATAAAAAGAGGTATCGACAGAGCCAAAAAGGAGACTCCGATTTCTTTGCTACTGCCCTTCAGCCTCTCTAAGTTGCCAAGCGTTCTTGCTGAATGTGGAATCGGAGAGCCAAATAGGATCGCCCTCGAATTCGATGTCCTTCCCAGCTCAATTTACTTGAGGATAAGAGAGATCTTCCCCAAAGCGGAGGTAGTTAACGGAACCCCATTCATTATGGATTTGAGAATGATAAAGTCGGAGTATGAACTTTCTCAGATGAGAAGGGCAGCTGATGTGATCAACAAGGTATTCTCTCGGATCCCTGAATTGATCGAGGCTGGTGAGGAGGAGATCGAGCTTGCCGCGAGAATAGAGGAGGAGTTCTTAAAAGAGGGGCATCAAGGTTTTGTCCGTCTCCGTCGCTTCGGGCAGGAGATGCATTTCGGAGGGATCGCTGTAGGTGATAGTGCCTGCCTTCCCACCCCCTTCGATGGACCGGTGGGGGTCTCCGGACTTGGTCCTGCTTCCCCTTGTTCTCCCGGAAGGAGGAAAATAAGAGTGGGAGAGCCGATAATCTGTGACCTCGTCGCTGGGGTAAACGGATATCTGGTAGACAAAACCCGGGTATTTGCTTTAAAAAATGTTCCCAAAGTCATTCGGGATGCCCATAGATTCTCCATCGAGCTCACGAGAAGGATCGAAGACCTCCTTCGTCCTGGATCCATCTGTGAGGATATCTATCAGAAGGTAATATCGCTCGTTTCCTCTTCCCCTTATGAGGACAACTTTATGGGATGTGGTCCGAATAAGGTCAGGTTTGTCGCCCACGGTATCGGGCTTGAGCTCGATGAGCCCCCGGTTATCGCCCCAAAGATGAAATATGCTCTTGTCCCTGGTATGACCTTGGCAGTTGAACCTAAGTTCTTCTTCCCCGGGATTGGTGGAGCAGGAATAGAAAATACCTACATTATAAGAGAGAACGAACTAGAAAAGCTTACTACTACTTCTGAAGAGATAGTGGTAATCTAAAGGAGAGAAAGTGATTCGCCTTTCCACGATTATCTTTCTCCTAATAGTAGTAGGATATGTCTTTGCCCAGGAGGAAGCCGAACCAAAGGTTACCCTTGACATCAAGGAAGGCGAAATAAGGGAAATCCTAAAGCTCTTCGCTCAGGCGTTGGGAGTGGACTTGGTGGTCTCCCCGGATGTCAAGGGAAAAATCACCGTTTTCTTCAAGGATGTACCGATAAGTCGCGCACTTCCATCTCTTCTCCGGGCAGCGGGACTATATGCCGAGTTATCTGAAGGGATACTCTATGTCGCTCCCATCTCCCGGTTTATTGAAGAAGAAAGGGAAAAATCAGAGTTAAGAGAAAGAAGGCTCCTATCCGCTCCGCTTATGACCGTGATCATTCCCCTCTCCTATGCTGATTGCCGAGATGTTGCCCAGATCGTCAGGAAATTCCTTTCCAAAAGGGGGAAAGTGATGGCAGACCCTCGAACTAACAGCTTGATCATAACCGATATACCGAGTAAAGTGGCGGAGATCAAAATGGCAATAAAATAATAAGGAGGATCGCAAAATGGGGGTAATGCCTCCGGAAAGGATCAACTTGGAAAAGAGCAATGAGAAGGAGATATATGTAGTATGTTCCCATTTTCACCTCAAAACGACCATATTCGAAAGGAATAAGCAGGAAAAAAGCATCCACGAAATAGTAATAACAAAAAAGGGCTGCCTTCATACCTGCACTGCCCAGGGTAAAAAGGGAAAGCTCGCCTGCCCGGTCGCCCCTGGCGGAAAGGGGATAAAGACTTATTTCGAATATTACGCGAAAGCCACAGGCGCTAAGAAAAAACCTACCACGAAGAAGAAAACCGAGGGGAAAAACAGAAGAAAAAAGGGGAAGGATGAAGGCACAAAGGGCTCTCCTGAATGACGCCCTTCATCTTTTCAATTACGCCCTTACCAAGGTGGCGGGTGGTAACCTAATCCGAGAGAGGGTTAGGCGAGAGGGGGATTTTCTTTATATCAATGATCTCTCTCTCAACCTTAGGAATTATCAGAGGATAGTAGTGGCAGGAGCGGGTAAATGTGTTGCCGCAATGGGGGAAACATTAGAGAAGATACTTCCTGAATACATAGATTCAGGGATAATAGTGGTAAAAGAAGGACATACCCTCCCTTTATGCCGGATCGAGGTGATCGAGGGAGGACATCCTTATCCTAATGCTCAGAGTTTAGAGGCGGGAAAAAGGATATTTCGTTTAGCGGAAAAACTCGGTGAGAAGGATCTCCTTCTCTTCCTTCTTTCTGGAGGGGCATCTTCCCTTTTAACCCTTCCTGCTCCCAGCATCTCGTTTGCAGAGAAGGTCAAAACCACTGAGCTTCTCCTCAAATCCGGGGCAAAGATAAGGGAGATAAACACGGTGCGAAAGCACATCTCTGCGATTAAGGGGGGCAACCTCGCCAAAACAGCTTATCCTGCCTCGGTCATCTCTTTGATTCTCTCCGATGTCATTGGAGGAAGGTTTGAGGACATCGGCTCAGGTCCCACTGCTCCGGACAGCACCACCTATAATCAAGCCAAGGAGGTGCTCATTAACTATGGGATATGGGATGAGGTCCCCTCATCTATAAGGCAAAGAATAGAGCAGGGTATAGCAGGTGAAGCAGAAGAAACGCCCAAGATGGATGATCCCGCCTTATCTCGAACTACAAATATACTTATAGGCGATAATCGAAGGGCACTTTATGCAATAGAGGAGGAGGGGAAAAGAAAAGGTTATAACACAATCCTTCTCACCAGTTCCCTTGAGGGGGAAGCGAAGGAGATAGCCAAGGTATTTTCCGGAATAGCCCGGGAGATAAAGGAGAAGGAAAAACCCGTTCCTCCTCCAGCTTTGGTGATATCTGGAGGTGAGACCACGGTAAAGGTGAGGGGAAAGGGGAAAGGAGGGAGAAATATGGAACTTGCCCTTTCCTTTCTCATTGAGACAGAGGATATAATGAAGGAGATTGTTTTTCTTAGCGGTGGGACCGACGGCAGTGATGGACCAACGGAAGCAGCGGGGGCAATAGTGGATTACGCGGTTATCGAGAGGATGCGAAGAATGAACATCGACCCGAGGGAATATCTCCTTCGAAACGATTCCTATACCTTTTTCAAGGAGACCGGTGGCCTGTTAATTACTGGTCCTACCAATACCAATGTGATGGATATCCAGCTTCTTTTAGTAGAAAGGAAGGAGTAATCGATGGGGCTTACCAATAATTTGGAATTACAAAAAAAGGCAAAAGAGGGGGGGTATGCCATTCCCGCTTTCAACACGAGCAATCTGGAGATCACCCAGGCGATAATCGAGGTGGCTGAGGAGATGAGATCCCCAGTGATTATAGCGACCTCTCCTTCAGCGATGAAATACGCCGGCGCCAAGGAGATAAGTGCGATAGTGCGCTCCCTTGCTACGAGGCAAGTATCCCGGTATCGTTTCATCTCGACCACGGAAAGGACCTCGAAACGGTAATTTCTGCATTACGCTATGGTTGGACTTCAGTAATGATTGACGGCTCTCATCTTTCTTTGGAAGAGAACATCGCCCTCACCAAGGAGGTGGTGCGGATCGCTCATTCGATCGGGGTATCGGTTGAGGCTGAACTGGGAAGGATCGGAGGGAAAGAGGATCTTGTTTCTGTATCCGAGCGGGAGGCAACCTTTACCGATCCTGATGAAGCGGTTTCCTTTGTGGAGGAGACAGGTTGCGATACCTTGGCGGTAGCCATTGGCACCTCGCATGGAGCCTATAAATTCAAAGGAGAACCGAAACTCGATTTTGACCGGCTCTCAGAGATAGCAAGTAAGGTTGATGCCCCCCTTGTTCTTCATGGAGCATCGAGTGTGGTTCCGGAGCTGGTAGAAAAAGCGGAGCGTTATGGCGCCACCTTAGGAAAACCAAAAGGCGTTCCCGAAAAGGATATAAAGGAAGCAGTAAGGAGAGGAATAACCAAGGTTAACATTGATACCGATATTCGCCTTGCCTTCACCGCTGGTATCAGGGAACTTCTGGCTAAAAATCCGGATGTCTTTGACCCAAGGAAGATACTCAAATCAGCCAAAGAGGAGATAAAGAGGGTAGTTGCTTCTAAAATCGAGCTCTTAGGTAGTGGAGGTAGATTGTGATGGAGAGTTCCCAGCTATTCCCTTGACATATGTGTTTTATCGCAAATACAATATAATAGTTAAGTTCCTCATAGGAGGGAGAGATGAGAAGACATAAACCGATAGTAGTGGTATGGGTTATCCTTTTTGGGATGGGGTTCTTAAGCCTGGGAGGTACCTTCGGTAAGCCTACTCCCTCCCATCTTTTATCCCCTGTAACCTCGGAGGTAAATAGAATGTTGGAAAAGATCAAGTGGTTAGGTCACGCCAGTTTCAAAATAACTGGTCCTCCGGTAATATATATAGACCCTTGGAAGTTAACCGATGGAGAGAAAGCGGATATCATCCTAATAACCCATCCGCATTACGATCACTGCTCCCCCGAAGATATAGCTAAGATTCAGAAAGAGGACACGATAATAGTTGCTACTCAGGACACGGCGGCTAAGCTTAAAGGAGAGATCAAAATCGTGAAGCCGGGTGATAAGATCAGGGTTAAGGATGTGGAGATAGAGGCTGTTCCAGCGTACAATATCGGTAAGCCCTTCCATCCCAAGGAGAATGGATGGGTGGGTTACATAATAACCATCAATGGAGTGCACATTTACCACGCTGGCGATACCGATTTCATCCCGGAAATGAAGGATATTAAAGCTGACATTGCCTTTCTTCCCGTCGGCGGGACTTATACGATGAACGCCGAAGAAGCAGCTCGAGCGGCAAACACCATTATGCCCCAGGTAGCAATACCAATGCATTACGGCACCATAGTGGGTTCCATAAAGGATGCGGAGAAGTTCAGAAAGCTTTGTAAGGTTGAGGTAAGGATCTTAACTCCAACTGCTCCTTAAATTCTTCCGTCCTCCGTTTATCGATCCTCCTCCCCAAAAGGGAGGTTTTTTATTCGACCGAATTAATTGATGCGTTTTTCCCCTCTATATTGTAAGCTATTGGTAAAGAGCCACATAAAAATTGAGGCTGGGGAGATATGGCCCGGGTGATTCTCCATGTAGATATGGATGCCTTTTTCGCTTCGATAGAGCAAAGGGACCATCCGGAGTTAAAAGGAAAGCCGGTAATCGTGGGGGCGGACCCCAAAGGAGGAAAGGGGAGGGGAGTAGTTTCCGCTTGTTCTTACGAGGCGAGAAAATACGGCATACACTCCGCCATGCCCATCTCCTACGCCTATTTTCGCTGTCCTCACGCCCACTTTCTTCCCGTCGATATGAAGCGATATCAAGAGGTTTCTAAGAGAATAATGAGGATACTAAAACGCTTCACCCCAGCTGTCGAGCCGGTAAGTATCGACGAAGCCTTCCTCGATGTAACGGGCAGTATCCGCCTGTTCGGCTCCGGAATGAGGATTGCCTTCCTTATCAAAGAGGCAATCCGGAAGGAGGAGGGTTTAACCGCTTCAATAGGGGTGGCTCCCAACAAGCTAATAGCCAAAATCGCCTCTAGCGTCAGCAAGCCTGATGGTCTTCTTGAGGTAAAGCCCGAAAAGGTGAAGGAGTTTTTAGCACCGCTTTCCATAGCCCGACTTTACGGGGTGGGAATGAAGCTTGAGGCAAAACTCCTCCGGATGGGGATCGAAAGGGTAGGAGAGCTGGCTAAACTCTCTGAAGAGGAGCTCACCTCACTCTTTGGAGAGATGGGGCGAAAGCTATGGGAGATGGCTCAGGGGATCGACCACAGCCCGGTGCTTCCTCCAGGGAAGCCGAAGTCCATATCACACGAAGTCACTTTTGAGGAGGATATTTCACAAAAAGAACTCATAGAAAAGGAGCTTCTGCTGATCGCAGAAAGATTAGCCAGACGGCTAAGGAAGCGTGGATTTCAGGGGCGAACCATCACCCTCAAATTTCGCTTCCCCGATTTCACTACCCTAACCAGAAGCAAAACCCTCTCTTATCCTTTGGACTCAGCAGAGGAGATATACAAAGAGGCGAAGTGCCTCCTCTCGTTTATCAAAAAGAGGAGGTTGACTGCTCGTCTTATCGGTATTGGGATAAGTAAATTGGAGCCAAGGGAAAAGCGACAACTCCCCCTTTTTGAGGATAAAGAAGAAAAGTTATTGGAGGCGGAGGATAAAATAGCAGACCGATTTGGCGACCAAGCTATTACCCGTGCCTCCCTTATAGATCTTTTAAGAAAACCACCCTCTAATTCTCGATCTTAGCCAGTATATTACTCCAACTTATTCTTTCTTTTCTTCCTTAATGATTTTTACTGCTCGTTCATAATCCTCCTCATTAACAAGGACTTTTATCTCTCCAAGTCCATTTACAGTGAAGGGATATACGCCTTGTGCGATGTTTCCCCGGAGGAGACATCTTATGCCATTAGCCTCGAGAAGCCCCTTTATTACCTCTGCCTCGGCAGACCCCATTGCAGTGTATAATTCCTTCAATCCCATTTTGTCCCTCGATTCTCTCGAAAATGATTTTAATTCTTCTCCTCATCTCGAAAAGTAGTATAATGAAATGTTTGAGAATAAGAAAGGAGATTGTTGAAATGAGAAGGAGTGGGTATCTAATTGTTTTATTCATTTTTTTAGGCTTTACCGTTGCCTTCTCTCAAACAAAACAGATCAATGAGGCTCAGGTGAAGAAGGTGCACTTCAATGCGATCGTCATTGACGGCCACTGTGATACTATTGGGCGGGTGCTCGATGGGGGAGTTGACTTGGGCATAAGGAGCAACAAGGGACATATTGATATCCCAAGGATGATCGAGGGCGGACTTGATGCTCAGTTCTTCGCCTGTTTCGTCCATCCCCGTTATATGCCTGACCATTGCATCAAGCGCACTATAGATATGATCGATGCTTTATATCGTGAGGTAGCGAGACACCCCGACAAGATGGAGATTGCTTATAGCGCCTCTGATGTCATTCGGATAAACAAGGAGGGCAAGATAGCAGCAATACTCGCTATTGAAGGGGGGCATGCGATTGAGGATGACCTCGCTGCTCTTCGTACTTTTTACCGACTTGGAGTTCGGTATATGACCCTTACCTGGATGAATAACAACAATTGGGCAGATGCCTCGGGTCCAGAACAGACCATTCCCAATCATGGGGGACTAACCGATTTCGGCCGGGAGGTTGTCCGGGAGATGAACCGGTTGGGAATGATCGTCGATGTATCCCATGTTGCCGATTCCACCTTCTGGGATGTTATTGAAGTGGCTAAGAAACCTATAATTGCCTCACATTCCTGCTGTTATGCTCTGAACCCCCATTATCGCAATCTAAAGGACGATGAGCTCCGAGCCCTGGCTAAAAACGGCGGAGTGATCGGGATAAATTATTCCCCCAGCTTCCTTAGCACCCGCTATTGGAAGGAAAGTGAAAAAGTACGAGAGGAGCTCCGACCTAAGGTGGAGAAGCTGCGCAAAGAATATAAGGATCAACCAGATGTTATGCGGAAGAAGATAATGGCTCTCTATCGTGAGGCGAGGAGTAAAGTAAAACCGGTGCCACTGAGTGTCCTCGTCGACCATATCGATCATGCGGTGAAGATAGCGGGAGTGGACCATGTAGGCCTTGGCTCCGACTTCGACGGCATATCCAACACCCCGGAAGGACTTGAGGATGTGAGCAAACTACCTAACATTACCAGAGAACTATTAAAACGGGGCTATACTGAAGAGGAAATCAGAAAAATACTCGGAGGAAATTTCCTTCGCGTTTTAAAGGCAAATGTAGGTAAATAAAAGTTAAATGAAGAAAGAGAAGCCCCTTTCTATTTAATGAAGGGGGCTTTCTCTTTAACCTCGTCCGGAGAGAGAAAGGAGAGGAGATTTCCCCCTTTCCCCCTTTTTTTGGAAAGAATGGCATACATTGGCGAAGGTATTATCTCTCCATTAGTACCAATTTTAATAAGGGACCATTCGCTCCATCCCACCGCTTCATCTCCATCCCAAAGACACCACCAGAAAACCCTTTCCGGATTTAGCTTGGTGAGAATCAGGTAGTAGTCGTTGCTAACATAGGGAAGTTGAAGATCCCAGTAGGGTACACCGCACTCAGTTACCCATACTCGGGCGTTCTTCACCCGATTTATTTGTATGAGATAGTCTTCGAGGAGAACAGCGCTCAGATAAGTATGGATGTTTAGAATTACTCCATTGATATCTCCCAATCCTGCATCGATGAACCTCTTAAGATGATCTGGTCCATCGAGAACATCACCTCCAGGGAATGACACGATGAAAGTGAAGCCCCTTTTTGCAAAATATGAATGACACCACTTCATCCGAGCCACGAATTCAGGGATATTGAGATCAGGGGATATATTTAGAGGCTCGTTCGGTCCCTCCCAGTATCTTATCTCGGGAAAGGTGGCGATGACGCTATCGATATACTCCTTCCAATCCTCAAGCGGTTTTATCGACCCATCCTTATCAAAAAGAGCCCATTTGTCCAATATACCCAAGGTCTCAAAACGAGAGGCAAATCGGTGGACCACCTCGTCATTTGCCCTCTGGCCTATGGGAATGCGAACAAACTTGGTATCGATCTGGTAGAGCGCTCCCATCAACTTATCTGCTACTGTATCATCTCCCAGGCGGAGATTTATATTCCTCTGAAAGTACTCCTCCCACAAAGGATAATAATCAAGAGAAACACCCTTACTTTTTCCTGAAATGACCTTGCCCGGCTCAGTGGGAATAGAAGGAGCAGTAGAACGGCATCCAAGGTGTACAAGGGCTAAAATGAGAAAGAAAACCGTCCACTGAAAAAGTCTCAGATCATCCTTCACTCCTCCCTCTCCCCTCCTTTCCTCTTCCCCTAATTATACTCAAAGTGTCCATTAATAAAACAAAAAGGGGCGAGAAATTCTCGCCCCCTTTTTTCCTCTGAGGTTGTTATCTCGTCTTACTCCCGGCAGCACTGGAGGAACAGCCGTAATAGATGGAATTGAAGAGCAGTTTGAATGTACCATGAGGCTGGGCTCGATGCTGACAACGGAATCCTATCAATATTACCCTGCCTTTGCCTATTGGCACTTCCACCAAGGCAGCTTTGTTCTTCAAGTAGTCAGGACCTATCAACCAACCGCTCATAAGAGGGTTTTTATTAGGATATTTTGCCACCACCTGGGGTTTCAAATTGAATGAAGGGAGTACTTTGAATACCGGGCTCCCTCTAAATACCGCTGCTGTCTTTCCCGGCATCCCATAAGCGATAGGATGATTATTATTCACCTCTATCTCGAGGATAGAGCCGGGACAGAAGAATTTATCCGGTTTTATCTTCTCGACTACATTGACTACCGGGAGGCCAAACTTCCCGATGAAGAGTAGCGAAGCGGTGTCAAGGGCTATGATTGTCCCTCCAGCATCGACGAATGTTTTAAGATTCTCCACCCCTTCAGTACCAATGCCACCGCAATATTGAGGAGGCATTGTTCCCTTTTTCCTTCCCTCGATTATCCGCTCAGGAGACATATCGGGGATTATAATAACATCGTAACGCGATTTAAGATCCCCTGCCTTTATCTCCGCATTATGAATGGTGGTATATGGGAATTCGTACTGCTCGAGGAGCCAACGGGTCCATC
The DNA here is from genome assembly GCA_021161905.1 of Acidobacteriota bacterium. Classification (NCBI taxonomy): domain Bacteria; kingdom Pseudomonadati; phylum Acidobacteriota; species Acidobacteriota bacterium. The sequence continues at coordinate 10,731 of JAGGZT010000009.1, forward strand.
CTTCATCCATATTGGCGGTCCAGGGTTGATAAAGGGCTATCCTTAAAGGCTTTAATCGATAGGTTGGGATTGAAGATAGCGAACGGTTGAAAGGAAAGATGGTTAGTGAAAGTTCCTTTGCCAGTTTTGAAAGGAGGGTAGAGGCTCCTTTTCTTCCAGCAACGATAACCGCGCCCGGGGCGAAACTTCGCTTACCAAGGGTAAGCCTCTCCTTTGCAAAATAGACCTTATATCCTGCTTTTAGAAGCCTATTTATCGCAATAGCGCTGTTATTCAACTTATGAGAGAAGATGTAATTCTTTCCCTTGCCTAAGAACCTTCCTTGGGTGAAGGGAAACTTATGAACGGGAACGAGATCGGCATTGAGCGGACTGTTAATGGGAACCACTTTTACTCCCATCTGATAGGGGAGGGTCCAGCCGCAGAGATCGTAGGGAAAGAGGGGAGGACCACCAGGATAAACCCTGATATCAGGATAACTCTGTGGTTCGAGGAGATCTTTGACATATCTTCCGTAGGGTTGAGCAGTAAGGATTACATAGGTACCAGCAGGGTAAGTAATCCCTTCAATAGTGAAGGGCTCTTTTGCTTTATGGATCTTCACTCCAGTCTCTTTCAAGAGGGTGAGCATCTTCGTTGCTACTGGTGGGTCCCACTGTTCTTTAGGAATTAGGAAGGCAAAAGGAGGCTCCTTTTTTCCTTTTTCTATCGCATCTTTCCCCATCAGATAGTAGTTATACTTGAACTCTTCCTTATATCTGGAAGCGGTATCGAGGAGGGAGTAAGAGATAATAAGCTCGTAGCGAACGATATCCCTAAGACGCCACCAGCCGCCCTCCCAAGGGTGAGGGAAATTTATATGAGGAGCATAAGTGGGAAGCCCGCGGCGAGACCCCCGAAGCTCATCCTTGTTCTGGAAGATTGGAGAAGCGATCCTTACTGAAGCAGCCTCACTGAGCAGACCCACTATATTGTGCCACCAAGGGGATTGAAGAAACGCCCCTTCCCACCAACCAGTATAGTAGGCGAAGTTAACCACCCCAGTACACCCTGCGGCTTCAAGATCGGTTGCCATATGAGCTCCGATTATCTCCATCTCTCTCCAGATTAAAGGGTTGATATTGGGATTAATCGGATCACACATCGGAGGGATAAAGAGACGAGCCCCACGGTTTCCCATTTGATGCTCATCGAGAACTATCTCCGGAAACCACTCCTTGTAGAGGACATCGTTCACCAACCTCGTTTCCTTCTGGGTAAGCATATAGGCATCACGGTTGTTATCGTGCCCCACATATTTATGGTAAAGCCAAGGAAGAGGGCAGCCTTCATATTGGGTTCCCAACCATTTGTTGTACCAATCGACCACCATAATTTGCCCATCGGGATTATGGGAGGGTATGAGGAGAAGAATTACATCATTTAGGATCCTTTTCGTCTTAGGCGAATTGTCGGTGGCGAGTTGATAGGCAAACTCAAGGGACATCTGGCTCGAGGCGATCTCGGTAGAGTGAATATTACAACTAATCAGGACAACGACCTTTCCCTCTTTAGCGAGTTTCCTTGCCCGAGCGTCGGAAAGGCCAGTGGGATCAGCGAGCATCCTCTGAATACGCTTGTACTTATCAAGGTTTGCCAAGTTCTCCTTTGATGAGATGATTACCATAATGAAAGGATTACCCATCGTCGTTTTGCCGAGCTCAACCACCTTAACTCGATCCGACTGAACATCGAGCATCTTGAAGTATTCCACCATCTTGTCCCAGCGAACCAGTTTGTAGTCCGCGCCCATCTCGAAACCGAAGACATCCTTGGGAGACCTTCTTATCTGAGCAAGGGAGAGAGAGGCGGTTAAAAGAAACGCTAAGCCTAATATTGCCAATATCTTAATTCTTCGCATCTCCTCCTCCTATTATTAATTTGTAATCTCTTGATATAATGTTACCGTAGTCTTTTTTCTTTTTCAACGAGCTTTTGAGAAGAGGCAACAAGGAGAGAAATTGTATGGTAGTAAAACCACTACTTAAACACATCATCCCTAAGCCCCTCCATCCTTTGGCTAAACGGGTTTACACAAAGCTCAAGAGGCTATGGTACTTTGGGTTCAAGTTCACCTGTCCTTGTTGTGGAGGACACTTCCGAAAATTTCTCCCCTACGGGGTCCAGCCAAGACCAAACGCCTTATGCCCTAAATGTGGCTCCTTGGAACGTCATCGCCTCCTTTGGCTCTATTTGAAGAATAGAACCAATTTCTTCCAGAAGAGGCTGAAGGTCCTTGATATTGCTCCGATGCCCTTTTTTAAGGAGAAATGTGAGGCTCTTCCTAACATCGACTATATCAGTGCCGATATAGTCTCTCCTTTGGCTATGGTAAGGATGGATGTTCAAGAGATACCTTTTCCTGATGATCAATTTGACTGTATTATATGCTACCATGTTCTTGAGCACCTTCTTGATGACCAAAAGGCTATGGGGGAATTATACCGTGTTTTGAAACCAGGAGGCTGGGCAATAATCCAATCTCCTATTGACATAAATCGGGAAAAAACCTACGAGGATCCGAGCCTTCCTCCGGAAGAGCGGGGGCGTATTTTCGGAGGCAGGGAGCATATAAGGATATATGGGAGAGATTACAAAGATAGACTTGAGAAAGCGGGTTTTGTGGTGAAAATCGATAGTTATGTGCGGCAGTTAGGAGATTCTACAATTAAAAAATACGGTTTGATGAAAGGTGAGGACATATATTTCTGTTCAAAACCCCGATAGTATTTCTAAGATGGTTCTTATACTTTACTGTATCTCCATATCACAAAATATTTTTTACTTGACATTCAAAGAAGGGCTCATAGCGTCCGCATTAATGGCTGTTTTGATGTTTACTTCTGCTTTTTATCCTTCTTCCCTTCCTAATAACGATCGCTAACTCGTACAATATCAGCTCTAAAAGAAACCTTCACACCCCAATTGATTTGATCCTTTTCACCCTAAATTCCAACAATATGTTAGATAAAATATTTAGTGAACGGCTAAGCACCTACTGGAAGGTGGGGATGGAAATGATAAAAGACCACCCACTTTTTGGGGTAGGGGTGGGCTCCTTCATCGTTCATTTTAAGGATTACAAGAACAAGATAAAGTATTCTCAGCACCCAGAAAATGCCCATAACTATTTCCTCCAGATCGGAGCAGAGTTGGGCTTGGTGGGCTTAGTGGCATTCTTCTACCTTATCGGGATGATATTCAGCTACGGGTTTACTGCTTTGAGGTTTTCCTCCGAGGCTTTTTGGGAAACCACCTCGTTAGGTATATTAACCGGTATATTTGGCTTTATTGTCAGCTGTTTAGCCCAACATCCCTTACTGTTGATAGAGATTCAATTCATCTTTTGGCTCTTTGTCTATTTGATCTTCCTAATGGGAACCCCCTACAGGGTAAAAGGGGAGCAATACCTTTGTTCTTTTTCAAAAAAGCTTTATTTAATCATTATATTTGCCATTTTCGCAAGTATTCCCTTTAGAATCGTTTGCCTCCCAAAAAATAAAATTATAGCCAACCACGGCTTTTATTCCTGGGAGAAATGGGGGGGTAAAGTCCCATTTCGATGGACCAAACGAGTTGCTTCAGAGAGAATAGAGATTAAGGGGAGGGTACTATATCTGCCAATATTGGCTTATCGGCCGGACATATCCAAAAACCCAGTAAAGCTAACTATATATTTTGACGGACAAAAGGTTGACAGCATCACTCTTAATAAGAATGGGTGGCGGATCTTTAGTTATCCAATTGCGAATAAGAATAAAAGGCTTATAATCTCTTTCATAATCGATAGGACCTGGAATCCACTAAAATCTGGTTTAACAAAGACAGCCGTAACCTCGGGATAGGGGTTGGAGAACCTTCTTGGGACGAAATCCCATCCTGTTTTAAATGTCTAAACTCAGAGGGAATGGCAATGGGGCAGATCAAACCCTCGAAGGAGATAATCTTTACTTTCAGTAGACTTTTATTCCCTTTTATTTAAAAAATCTTTAACTTTTCAAATTAAACTCTTGATAAGAACGGAGAAATATGTTATCATTGTCTTACAAAAGGGAGGAAACAGTGGGGAAAGGGGTTATTCTTGTCATTCACGAAGATGATAACTTCGTAAAGAAGATTAAGGATAGCTTTCCTGAGGAATTTGAGATATATACGGCGAGTAGCAGTAAGGAGGGGTACGAGTTATCCTTAAAGCTTATCCCGGATGTTGTCCTTTCCAACACATCTTCACCAGAGATCGATGGTTGGGCTCTTATAAAACAGTTGAAGGAAGAGAACAAAACATCTCATATTCCTTTCATTTTTCTCTCTGAAGAGAAGGGGATCTCTCCCCGGATAAAGGCGTTTGAGCTTGGAGCTTATGATTACATAACCAAACCGTTTGACTTGGATGAGCTGAGGGCGAGAGTAGAAATAGCACTTAGGCGAAGTAAGCGGGTAGATACGACTCCTCCTCCAGAGAGAAAGAATATATCGGGAAAACTGGGGCAAATGAGCCTTGCTGATATCCTCCAGATCTTGGGGATGAACCGGAAAACTTGCACCGTAACTCTGGAGAAGGGTGGAGTGAAGGGGAAAATATTCTTTGAGCATGGGAAGATACTCCATGCTTATGTGGGGAATATCGAAGGAGAAAAGGCGGTTCATCTTCTCCTTCGGTGGCAGGATGCCGATTTTCTAATAGAGGATGGGATCACCGCTATCTTCGATGTCACCATAGGGAAAGACCCTCAATCTCTTCTTCTCGACGGGATGACCCAATCAGATGAAGAAAGGAGGAAAAAGGGGGAGGAGCTATTGGAGGACTTTCTCTTTCCTGAAAGTGGAGATAACACTGAGGTCATAAGGGCTCTTGAGAAGTTGGAAGCTATGGGATTGATAAAGAGAGTGGAGGGATAAAAAGATATGGAGGAGGAAAAGATAAAGGTAGCCATAATCGGGGGGGATTATCCGGGTCTTGAGCTGATGGCATTAATCAAGAAACTTCCTTCTCCCTCATTTGAGGTAGCTGCGGTGATTGACCCTAACGAAGACGCTCTCCTTTTCCACCTCGCGGATTATGGTTATCAGTTTGCCGACCCTCCCGAAGCTATCTTCTCTTCTGATTTAAGGACTTTAGAGAAGATAGAGGGGCTTTCTCTAATTATCGACACCACGGGGAATAAGGATATCCATCAGGCTCTTTATAATTTAGATCTTCACCAGGTAAAGATCTTAAACCGAGAAAGTGGCAATTTTCTTATCCGAATGAAGCTTTCCGCAGGGGAACCCAATGAAGAAGGGGAGGTTGACTTAGCCAAAAGGCGGATATTTATCTTCCAGAACTTCATTGGAGCTGCGAACTCGATCAATCTGGCGGAACATCAAGATGAGTTCTACGAACTCTTTCTCACCACTGCGATGGAGGCTACCCAGGCTGATACAGGTTCGGTGATGCTCCTTAATCGGAGCAGGGAGTATCTTTATTTAGTGGTAGCGAGAGGACTATCTCCAGATTATATAAATGCTCTCGGTCGTTTCCCTAGAATAGGGGAGGGGATCGCAGGGCGGGTCGCTCAGATTGGGGAACCACTACTCCTTTCCGGGAGGTTTGAGGATCTCCGCTTTGCCCGAGTAGAAGAGAAGAACGGGATAAAGTCCTCCATTTGCGTGCCCATAAAGGTGGGTGGTAATAATGTGCTGGGCGTCCTCAATGTGGGGAACAAAAGATCGACCTCCGCTTTCAGTCGGGAGGACCTGGTTTTTCTCTCCCAATTCTCCAACTTAGCGGCAAAATATATTATGGAGATCGCCACCCATCAGGAACTCAAGATCACCCAGCTCGAGCAACAGTTGACCAAAGCAGTAGGAAAGATAGTGAGCCTCTCCCTTCCCTTAAAGGATAAGCTTCAGAAAGCGATCCTTGAGATAGCCAATGTCCTTAATCTGGAATCCTTAAACCTCTACTTGAAGGAATCTCCAGCTGATGAGCTCACCCTTCGCGCCTCCACCGATATCACCCCTTCCTTATTTGGCATTCTCAAACTTAGGGAGTTAAAAGGCGCCATTGGAAAGGTAGTAAAGACAAAAAGGCCCCTTTTGCTAAAGGAACAGTCGAGTTATTTGATCTTCGATGAAGATAAGAAAGAAGGTGATAGGGATATGGGTGAGGCGTATCAGTTCATCCTTCCCCTTCTCCATAAGGATAAACTTCTCGGCGTGATGAGCATCCTTTTCTCCGAAAGGATCGATCGCTCAGATTATCGGCTTTCCCTTTGTCAGCGTCTCTCTAATACCCTTGCTGATACCATTCATAATCAGCTGGAGACGGAGAGCCAACGGGAGGCGGCGGTACGCCTTACCACTGCCAACGAAGCGGGAATGTCCCTCGTCTCCATAATAGACCGAGAGAAGCTCGCCTTTACCATAGCCGTTTCCGCAGTTCAACTTGTTAACGCCGAATTCGTCATCCTCAGAATCTACAACAAAAAGGAGAACAAACTTCCCATCTCCTCCTTTTATCATCGAGGAGGGGATAGGCTCTCGGATGAGATAAGGCGTTACGACGGGGAGCTTTGCTTAGCCACCTTCCAAAGCCAATCGGTGGAGACAGAAGCGTCAATCCCTTCTAAGGTAGAGGCGATAAAATCGGCGATAGCCTTCCCCTTAATTGTGGAGGAAGAGATATTAGGGGTACTTTCCGCCTATAACCGCCAGGACGAAGAATCCTTCTCGCCCATTCCTTTTACTGAGAACGATCGGATTGTACTGGATAAGTTCGCCTTCTATGCTGCGATGTCCTTGAGGAACCTGCGTGATTTTGAGGAGCGAAAGCAGTTCTCCTCTGTCAATGAGCTCACTGGGATGTACACCAAGAAGATCCTAGAAGCTCGTCTCCTGGAAGAGGTGAAGAGAGCAGATCGAACACAGGGCAAATTTAGTCTACTGATGTTTAAAATCGCCAACCTTAACTCCCTTGAGGTAAATATAGGGATCTCTAAAACTCAGCTCATTAAGTTGGTTGCTTACGAGATCGAACGCCACTTCAGAAAAAGCGATATCCTTTTCCATTTAGAGGACGATGTCTTTGCTGTCCTTCTTCCCGAAATTGGGATGCAAGTTGAGGAGGCACTGGAACGGTTCCGCTCCTATCTATCGAGAAGGAACCTCCGAATTAGAGGGTTAAGTGAACCGTTAACCCTACTTGCCGGCTACAGCTCCTATCCAGTTAACGCCTTTTCCCCCGAAGAATTACTTGAACAAGCCTCTCAATATAAGGAAAAGTTGTCCTTCGGCGGAGGAGAAGGTAGGGTTAAAGGGATTTCTCCCTTCACCCAATTTGAGGAAGAGAGCTCAGCTGGCGCCTGATTTTCAATCATCTCCAAAAGGAAAGAAACGGAAACTGAAATAAAGTGGTTTTATATTTTCCTTCCTCATAATTTAACATAATATATATTATCAGACATTAAAATTGAGGGGGAAAAGCTTTAACTAAGGTTTATGAGGATGCGGTTTACAGAGAAGACTTCAGATGGTATTATCTTAAGGAAAGAAATGGGAACCTTAAATGCGGTTAATTGAACGATATCTCTTAAAAGAGATCTTTCCTCCTACCTTGCTCTCCCTTTTTATCTTCAGCTTTTTGCTTCTTATGAACACCATTCTCCATTTGGCTGACCTTCTTATCCGCCGTGGAGTAGATTTGAGGCATATCCTTCAGATGATGCTCTATCTTACGCCAAGCATTGTCGTCTTTACCATCCCTATTGGGGTGCTACTTGGAATAATGGTGGGATTGAACAGACTCGTCTCCGACGGAGAAGTGACTGCTATCCTTGCTGGAGGGATCAGCCCCTATCGATTTCTCCGTCCCATTATGATATTTGCCCTTCTCTTCTTTCTCATCGATCTATGGCTAATGAACTACGCCCTTCCCTGGGGGAACCAATCATTTCGGGAACTCGATTTCAAGATCCTTTCCGGACGAATCATCTCAGGAGAAGTAAAACCAAGGGTATTCAATGAAGATTTTCCCGGAAAAGTCCTTTATATCTCGGAAGTAGACGAAAAAACTGGCTTGTGGAAACGAGTATTCATATTCGACCAGGGACATCCTGGCGAGTCCCAGGTGATCCTGGCCAAAGAAGGGCTCCCTATTTTTGAGAAGCGAAAGAGGCGTCTTATCTTGGAACTATCCGAAGCGAAACTATATCAGACCTCTAACATCGATCCAGAAAAAAGAACAAGCTTCGCCAACTTCAAACATATGTATTTGGTGCTTCTTTCTATGCCTTCGTTAGCTGAGTTGAACTTAGGAAAGGATGAACGCTCTATGCGAGCGGATGAGTTAAGGGAAGAGATATGGAGAACGCGAGGTGAAAGCAGATTAACAGGAATATTAATAAACAAAAGCAGTGAAAAAAAATCTCTTCAAATTAGATTAAAATTTGTCCAAAATTCCTCAGAGAAGGAGTATACCTTCCCCCTTTCCCTCTTACCCAAGGAGAGGAAGTATATTTCTCTGCCGTTTATCGCCCCCGCCTTTCCCCAAGATAGCTCTTCCGTAATTATTTCTCTTATTTTTTCGGGAAAACTTGTTTTTTCTCGAGAATTTACTTTAAACAAACTCCCCCCTACCCTTCTCCGTCATCTTCGAATAAATGGTGATTTGATCGTAGCCAGTCTTGGCTTTCAAGAATTGAACCCAAAAGGCAACCATTTCCATTTTGAGGTAGAATATCACAAAAGATATGCCATCCCCTTTGCTTGTCTCGTCTTCGGCATCCTTGGGTTTAGCTTTGCCCTCAAATTCCGGCGGAGTGGAAAGGCAGGAAGCTATGTTATTGGACTTATTGTTTTTGTTGTCTATTGGGCTTTTTTCATCAATGGCGAAGCATTCGGGGACAAAGGAATAATTCCTCCCTTCCTTGGAATGTGGGCGGCCAATATCTTTTTTGGAGCCATTGCCCTCCTCCTGTTAGCCAAAATAAAGTTTAGCGAAGGAACCAGATCTTCTTTACTTAGATTTCTTAGCAACCAATCGTTGGTATTCGTAAGCAACATTCGAAAGATCTTTAGAAATCGACGAAGAGCGAAAAGGAGAAGAATGATTAATAGCGAAGCCTCCTTCTCTTTTTCTAAAAAAATCCCCTTCCCCAGCATACTCGATCGGTATATAACCAAGAATTTCATCACTATCTTCTTCTTAGTACTATTCGGGGTGTATTCCATATTTGCCTTAGTAGATTTCATAGAAATGAACCAAGAAATAGAGAAAAATAACCTATCACACATCCTTCTTGTCGATTTTTTCAAATTCAAGTTACCTCAAATACTTATCTTTATTATTCCGATCTCCATCCTAATGGCGACTATGGTTACTTTGGGAATTATGGCGAAAAACAAAGAAACAACAGCAGCTAAGGCGGGAGGTATAAGCATTTATCGCCTTTTCATCCCCTTTCTTGTATTTGCCTTAATAGGAAGCGGAATAGTCTTCCTCATCCAGGATCGGATCCTTCCTTACTCCAATCAACGACTTAGTGAGATAATCCAGATAATTAAAGGAGCTCCTCCTCAAACCTACCGTCAGGCAAAAGGAAGCCGGTACCTATTCGGTAAGGGTAACCGGATCTTCCACCATGAAGGGTACGACGAAGAGCACGGAGTCATCAGAAGATTCACTGCCTACGAATTTGATCAGGAAACTCTTTCCCTTAAAGAAATGATATTCGCCCTCTCACTCAGATGGGACAAGGCATCCGGTAGATGGTTAAGTTACAATGATGGTTGGCTCTCTCGTTTTTCAGCCAATAAGGTAACCGTTAAGAGGTTCCATAAATTAAGAAACCACTTTCCCCCTGAGGAACCTTCCTATTTTAGTCGGATAATTCGAGAACCAGAGGAAATGAGTTTTAATGAATTGAGGCTCTACATAAAAGAACTCAAAGGATCGGGCGTAGATACCACCAGGGAAGAAGTGGAGCTATATTGGAAGACAGCTTTACCCTTCCTTACCCTGATCATCACCCTCATTGGTCTTGCTTTTTCCCTAAGGGGAGAAAAGGGAGGAGCGATAACGGGTATCTTCTTTAGCATAACCATAGTAGTAATCTACTGGGTTTTCTGGAGTGTCTTTAAAAACCTGGGCTATCTTGGAATACTCCCCCCCTTTCTCGCCGCCTGGAGCCCAAATCTCATCTTTGGAGCAGGAGCATTATATCTCATCCTCACCTTAAGAACTTAAAAGAGCCCTCCCCTCTCGCTCCTCCCGATGCAGAAAAAAACATCGCCCCAATCAATCCAATCACCTTGGTCCTGGAGGAAGATGCTTCAGTAGATAACGGAGGAGAAGCGTCCTCAGGTGGACGGTAGTGTTCTTACCCTCAAAGATTCCATGGGACCGATTGGGATAGATCATCACGCTAAACTGTTTATTATTCTTGATCAACTCGTTTATCAACTTTGCGGTGCCCTGAAAGTGCACATTATCATCGCCAGTGCCGTGAACCACCAAAAGGTTCCCCTTCAGCTGATGGGCAAATGTAATGGGAGAGCCTTTTATATATGCCTCCTTATTCTCGCTGGGCAAACCGGTGTACCGCTCTTGATAGATGGTGTCATATAGCCGTATATCCGGTACCGGCGCAACAGCCATCCCGGTTTTATAAAGGTCAGGATAGCGGAAAAGGAGGTTTAGTGTCATCGAGCCACCACCACTCCATCCCCAAACGCCGATCCTCTCTGGATCCACATAGCTCCATCTACGGATGATTTTTCTCACCGCTGCTGCCTGATCAGCGGAATTCAAAACTCCGATCTTCCCATAAATGCACTTCCGCCATTCACGACCCCGGGGGCAAGGTGTTCCTCGGTTATCAAGCGCCATAACAATATAACCTCTTTGGGCGATCATCAGGTGCCAGAGATCGGTTCTTCCTCCCCAGGCATCCCTTACGATTTGACCCGCTGGCTCACCATAGACATAAAACAGGACCGGATACTTCTTACCGGGATCGAAGTTATAAGGTTTGATTTGATAGCCATCGAGAACAACGCCGTTGCCGATATCCACCCGGAAAAACTCTATCGGGCGATGTTTAAGTGCCTCTACCTTCTTCTTCAACTTATCGTTCCTCACCAGGGTACGAACAACCTTATGACTTGGGAGTTCAATGAGGTCAACGGTTGGAGGGATAAATTTCTTGGAGAAGGTATGAAACGCCCACCTGCTGTTTCTGGAAATCTGATAACTATGGGTCCCGCTTTGAGACATTGGGGTTATCCGTTGAAGCTTTCCCTTCCCATCTAACCGAACCCGATAAAGATATCTCCTTAGAGGATCGTCAGGAGAGGCGATGAAATAAACCCAACCATCCTTTTCATCGACATTCGCAATGCTGATCACATCGTAAGGACCGGGGGTAATACAACTAACATCTCTTCCATCCCGGGAGACAACATAAAGATGGCGCCACCCATCTCTCTCGCTTACCCAGATGAACCTTTTCCCCTTATCAAGCCAATAAATCCTATCTACCACCTCCACCCAGGCATTATCGCGTTCAGTAAGGATCGTTCTCACCTCACCAGTAAGCGCATCGCCGATCATAACCCTATCGGTATTCTGCTTCCGGTTGAGCACCTGAAAGATAATCTCCTTAGGGCTTTTTGCCCAGTCCATTTGGGCGATATACTGATTCCGTGGGTCACCTGGCACCTTCATCCATACGGTCTTCCCCCCGGAGGCGCTTATCACCCCTACCCGACAGGCAGAGTTAGTGGTTCCCGCCTTTGGATAGCGAATGGGAATCAACTTAGGATAAAGGGAATCGGTGTAATTGATTAGATAGAAAATTTTTACCTTCGAGGAATCAAGTTGCCAATAGGCTATGAATCGGCTGTCCGGACTCCAGCGAAAACCGTCCCTTAAGCTGAACTCCTCCTCGTATACCCAGTCGAAGGTACCGTTGATGATCGTGTCTGAGCCATCTTTTGTAAGCTGGATTATCCTGTGATCCTCAAGGTCCTCAACATAGATGTTGTGCTCCCGGACATAGGCCACCTTTTTGCTATCTGGCGAAAATTTGGCGAACATAAGGGTTGAGGGTTTGGCATCACCACCGAGCTTTTTTAGCTCCCAGTTCTTAAGATCGAGTACATAGTAGTCCCCCCTCGTATTACGACGCCAGACCCGCTTCGAATTGGTATAGATAAGAAGATACTTAAAATCGGGAGAAAAAGCAAAATCATCAATCCTTAACGGTTTCGATCCCCCTGTAGGTATCAGCTTCGATGCGGAAACGAGTACCTCCCGTTTTCCGGTCTTGGCGTCATAGCGAACGATATCCCTTCCGCCCTTTATCTCCTTGGATGGCTCAAGAACAACATACCCATTTCCATCCTCAAGCCACCTTGCTCGGAAGTACTTGGCGCTGAACTCCCTACTAGCGTAGATCCTCTCGATGGATAAAAGTCCGGTATCTTTCCCCACCGTTTGTGAGAAGGCAGAGGAAAAGGCGAAAACAACCCCACCGATTAAGAGCAAAGATGCCCATAACAAAACTCTTCTTCCAGCGGTGGTTAAGCTGTTATTGTAGTTTTTCCCCATTTTTCCCTCCTTTTTTATGCGGTATATGAAAGTATTATATCCCGAAGTGGATGGCTTACGAAATCTTTTTTAAGGAGTTCCTTACTGGATGAAAATCCGAAGAATAAAAAAATAAAAATGGGAATCATCCCCCTCTTCAAATATCCTCATACTCTAACAAATTTCTTCTGCCTTTACACTCTATCCAAGCTTTTAAACAATCCTTCCTCACACTTATAATACGCCTCTGTGCATTCTATTTACACAATCGCCGCTCTTTCCCCTCTGCAATTTATTATCCTTGGGAAACGGTATTATACAGCTTGCACCAACAAAAATTAAAAATAAGTGATCTAAGTCCCTTCAGACCAAGAAGAGAGATATTCCCTCTGCTCCTCGGTGAGGACATCGATGTTCACCCCCATCGACTTAAGCTTAAGCCGAGCGATCTCCTCATCTATCTCCTTAGGCACCTTATAGACTTGGGGCTTTAAGGAAGCACCTTCCCTCACTAAATAGTCGACCGTAAGCGCCTGATTGGCGAAACTCATATCCATCACCATTGCCGGATGTCCTTCTGCTGCTGCTAGGTTTATCAACCTACCTTCACCGAGGAGATATATCTTCTTTCCATCGTAAAGGGTGAATTCCTCGACAAACTCCCTCACCTTTCTCCTGGAGGAAGAAAGTTCTTCAAGGGCAGTTATGTCGATCTCCACATTGAAGTGTCCCGAATTGGCTACTATCGCCCCATCCTTCATCGCAAGGAAGTGCTCCTTCCTAATGACACTCTTATCCCCGGTCACGGTGACGAAAAGATCGCCTACCTTAGCCGCTTCTATCATCGGCATCACCAGATAGCCATCCATCACCGCCTCAAGGGCTCTCACCGGGTCAACCTCACAAACTATCACCTTCGCTCCCATCCCCCGCGCTCTCATCGCCACCCCTTTACCACACCATCCATAGCCGGCAACCACAAAGTTGAGCCCAGCGAGTAGGATGTTGGTCGCCCGGATTATCCCATCAAGGGTGCTTTGTCCCGTCCCATAGCGGTTGTCAAAAAGATGTTTGGTATCGGCATCGTTTACCGCGATTATGGGGTACTTAAGAACCCCGTGCTTCGCCATACTCTTTAACCTGATGACGCCAGTAGTTGTTTCCTCAGTACCTCCAATAATTCCTTTCGCCAATTCCTTCTTCTCTGAGAGCACCGTGGTTACCAGATCAGCTCCGTCATCCATCGTTATCATCGGTCTATGAGCTAAAGCAGAGTAAATGTGTTGATAGTAAGTCTCTTTATCCTCCCCCTTTATAGCGAAGACGGGGATGTTATAGTCGGCGACCAGAGAAGCGGCGACATCATCCTGCGTACTCAAAGGGTTGGAAGCACAAAGCACAACCTCCGCCCCTCCGGCCTTAAAGGTTAGGGCAAGATTCGCCGTCTCAGTGGTGATATGGAGACAGGCAGAAATCTTTACCCCCTTTAGAGGTTTTTCCTTCTCAAACCTCTTTCTGATACTTTGGAGAACGGGCATATTCCTCGATGCCCATTCGATCCTCAGCTTACCTTCTTCAGCCAGACCAAGATCTTTTACATCGTAATCCATAAACCAACACTCCCTATCTCAGTTTCTTCGCAGTTATAATCCTGCCTCCCTCCTAAGGGTCTCGGCCAAGTCGGTTCTCTCCCAGGTGAAATCTTCGTCCTCTCTACCGAAATGACCGTATGCCGCCGTCTTCTTAAAGATGGGACGGCGAAGCTTCAGATAATCAATGATCTCAAACGGCTTCAAGGGGAAATGCTCCCAGATCAACTCCTTTATCTTATCCTCTGAGATCTTCCCTGTCCCCAAGGTATCGACCATTATGGAGACGGGATCAGCTACCCCAATGGCATAGGCAAGCTGGACCTCTACCTTATCGGCAAGCCCTGCTGCTACGATGTTCTTCGCTATGTAACGAGCCATATAGGAGGCGGAGCGATCGACCTTGGTCGGATCCTTGCCGGAGAAACAACCACCACCATGGCTACCTACCCCACCATAAGTATCGACTATTATCTTTCTCCCAGTGAGACCTGTATCCGCCTGGGGACCGCCGGTGACGAACCTACCAGTAGGGTTTATATGATAGATGGTATCCTTATCCCGAAATTCCTCAGGGATTACCGGGAAAATAACCGTCTCCCTAAGTTCTTCCTTTAGTCTATCGGTGCTAACCTTATCGCTATGCTGGGCAGAAAGGACAACCGTCGTCACCCTCCTTGGCTTTCCCCCATCGTACTCCACCGTGACCTGAGTCTTTCCATCGGGACGAAGATAGTCAAGGATCTTCTGTTTCCTCACCTCAGCCAGCCTCATCGCCAACTTATGGGCAAGCATAATGGGGAGGGGCATAAGCTCCTTTGTCTCATTACAAGCATAACCAAACATAATACCCTGATCGCCTGCTCCACCAGTATCCACCCCCTGAGCAATATCCCGGGACTGCTCATCAATAGAGGTAATCACCGCGCAGGTATCCCCATCGAACCCATACTTCGCCCTGGTATAACCGATATCCAATATTGTCCGGCGCACGATCTTGGGAATATCAATATAGCAATTGGTGGTTATCTCACCCGCCACTACCGCCAACCCTGTAGTTACCAATGTCTCACAGGCTACCCGACCAAAGGGATCCTGCTCCATAATGGCATCGAGGATGGCATCGGATATCTGATCCGCGATCTTATCCGGGTGCCCCTCGGTTACCGATTCAGAAGTAAAAAGAAACCTCCCTTCCTTGCTCATACGTGCCTCCCTCCAATAGAAATCTCACATTCCGAAAAAATAACTTTATCACGCCCCAATTTCGAAATCAACAAAAAAAGAAAAGGATGTATAAGGGTGATTATTACCCCCTCCTCCTGAATTGTCCGTCCAGCAATCTATCCAAACGAGGACGCCTCTCTTGAAAAGAGTACTCTTTAGAAAACGACTAATTCAACCCTTATATCCAACTATAATCGCAAAACAACCCCTCTCAGTAAGGATAGGCTATGGATGTTATCTGGCGTCGAAACTATGATCGCATATCTAAGATCGAACCTCAATCCCGCAGTTTGATCCAGAAACCAGCAAAATCCTCCGCCCATATTAATTATGGGATCAACCGTCCTTTCCGGCGTTAAAATCTCCACCGTATCTCGATCAGAAGGATCCTCTCTTCTCACCTTGGAAGAAAAACAAACTCCTCCATTAAACTCAATCGCTATCTGTTCCTTGAGGAGATAGGCAATGCCCAACCCTATGTTTGGAGAGGAATGAGCAGGGGTAACCGGAAAATCATTTCCACCGGAGATATAATCGTCTTGAGATCCGTACTGGAATGTCCGAGTTAATCCACCGAAAAAGATCAATTGGAACTTCTTTTCTTGCCCATACGAGATACCACTCCCTACCAAAGAGAAGAAAAAGATAATAAATCCTGTCTTTACTCTCTTCTGTCTCATATCACCTCCCCCCCTTTAATTTCTTCACCTTCTTCACCCTTATCTCCACCTCTTCTCTATCCACATACCAACCACCGGTAACGATGAGATAAACTTTATAGGTTCCCGATTGGGTGAAATCCGGTGTCCAAGAAAAGAAACCATATACGGATAGTAGAGGGTAAATGAATTACCGACGCCGGCGGTTCCAGTAAGTAATCCCGTGTCGTGGGGAAGGCCCTTTATATGAGGCCATCTATAGAGCCGAGGCCAACAATACCTTATCTTAATCCTAAGGAAAGCCTTCTATAACTCACTCCAAATCCAGAAATCAGCTGCAAATCTCCTTTCCTGATATTTGTTATCGGTTTTATAACGATATCGTTCTTCCTGTCCACCATCTTGCTTGTCAGGCAAATATCAAACTCCACCCCTAAGGTGGTAAAAATGCTAAACCCTGAAAGAGGTAAGCGATAATGGGCTAAAAGTGGTAGGGCTAAGTAAGTGAGCTTATAAAATGTATCCCCCCACTTCACCCCGGAAAATTCAACAAGTTCTGACCTCTTCTCTTTATACAGGAAACATCGGTTTCTAAGAAAAACCTCTTAGAGAGGTCGAAGCTAACCCCCACACCAGCACAATATCCCAGCTTCGCTTCATGCCTCGGAGGAGGAATAAGAGGGTTCACTCCCTCACTGTAGCCGAAATTTTGATTGTATTCGAGTCATCCTCTATTAAACCAGCGTTCTTTAACTGACAGAAAAGGCACCAAACCTCTTTACCTTTCTCAAAAAGGGCATCAACTAAGTCCTTCCTTCCCTTAACAGTAGCAAACTCCTCAACCCCTTTAGCTTCAGGATAACTGAAATCCCAATAAGCATCGCTCCAATCTATGTCTTCGAACCCCCAATAAGCAATGACACCACCCCTTTCGCCCCCATAGTTCTCGTCATCGATGTTTGCTATCCAGCAAACCGTATATAGATGCTTCGGGTAAGGGAAAATCCCTTGCGTTGACTCTCCCCTTACCCAGCCATAATTCGGGATCCAGATTTCCACTATATAATGTGACGAGGGTTTCCTCCTCTTCTGAAAAGGAAAAGGAACAAAAAGCGAAGAGAAGGAGGAAACAGCTATAACGAGAAACCGCCTTCTAACTTTTAGCCCCATTTTTAGCTCCTTTCCCTGAAGAAGAATAAAGAGATATTCAGATTCCTTTTTTGTAGAGCAAAAGTTATGCTATCTTCCTTAATTGACTCAGAGATATTATCTTAATAAATTTTTTATACTTAGACAATAAACCAGGTAAGAACGATCGGCATAATGTATTCTATCGGATACAACAATCGTCACCTCTTGAGGACAGTTTCAAATAAGAATGCTATTTGAGATATTATCTCCTGCGTTCGAGGCGGTTTCCCGCTCGCTCGAGGAAGGTGATAAGAATGAGTATTGTAGCCCCTTGACCAAGAAGGATCAATGCATCCTTGGTGGTCGCCGAGCGGAGAAGAAGGGCGGTAATACCAAGGCAAATGCTTATAAGGTAAATGAAAAGAACACTCTGTTTTTTACTGCGGAAGAGAGATTCAAACCGATGATGGATATGATCCCGTCCCACATAAGCAATCCACTCCTTCACACTCTTTACCTTTCCCGTAAGAACACGGCTCACCGTGATATGAACCATATCATAGATCATCACCGCAAATATAAGAAGAGGGGCGGTAAGAGAGACGATGGGATTGTTATCCGCCCACTCCCCTTTTACCGCGATCGAAGCGAGGATGAAACCGAGGAAGGTGCTTCCCGAGTCCCCCAAGAATATCTCCGCATCTCCTCTTATCTTAAAGTTATAGGGAAGAAAACCGACCGAACTTCCTAATGCAGCCACCGCCAACCAGCCAAGATAGGGCTGATTGGTCTCAAAGGCGACCATTCCAAGAAAAAAAGCAGTGATCCCGGAAAGCCCTGCAGCAAGACCATCCATACCATCAAGGAAATTAAAGGCATTGGTTATTCCAATAACCCAGAGGTAGGTGAGGACGGCATTTACCACCATCCCCCACCAAAGATAGGGAGGAAAAAGAACAAGATAGACCCCATATTTAAGAAGCAAAGAAACAGCGAGTATCTGCACTCCTAACCGGAAGGCAGGTGAAAGTCGTCTTATGTCATCGATAAGGCTAAAAAGAAACACAACCGTTGCTCCAAGAAGAACCGCTTTCATCCCTGGATCGAGGATAAAGTTCTTCAAAAGGGAAAAGGTGAACGCAGAATAAACTGCAACTCCACCCAAGATGGGAGTGGGATGGCGATGAATCTTCCTTGCCGAAGGGAAATCGAGGAGCTTAAACTTGAGGGCGATCCGCTTCATAATTGGAGTAAGAGAGAGAGATAAGGAAAGAGAGAAAATAAGGATGTAAACCCACCTCAATCCTGCTCTCCGGAAGAACGATTCCACCGAAGGAAACCAAAGCGATATAAAAACAACCAAAGCAAGCGGGTAGCAAAACTTGATAGGTATGATGTTCAGACACTTCCTCTCGACATTCATCAACCGACTGCCTCAATTACTGCAGAAAGTACCCCTTTTATCTCCCCCTCCTTTAAGTCAGGATAGATGGGGAGGGACACCGCCTTGCTAAATGCCTCATCGGTTCTGGTAAAACCGGATAAACCGAGATATGAGGAAAGGGGACGGAAAACCGGCTTCCTCGCCTCTATGCCTCGCTCTTTTAGGGAATGAACAAGCTCATCTGCTCCCTTATTTTCAGCCCGGATAACAAAGCGAAAGAATATACCCTCCCTCTCCGAAGATGTTTCTGGAAGAATTAAGGGCAGTTTCTCAAAAGCGGAAATATACCTTCGCGCTATCTTTCTTCTTTTCTCGATAAACCGGGGAAGCTTCTTAAGCTGTATCAACCCTATCGCTGCCTCTATGTCGTTCATCTTGAAGTTGAAGCGGGGGATAAAATCTTCTTTCTCATCGTACTCTCGCATCTCCTTCACCCTTTCTATTATCCGACGAGAATGAGAAAAAACCATCCCCCCCTCCCCAGTGGTGATGACCTTGGTGGCGTAAAAGGAAAATATCGAAACCACCCCAAAGGAGCCCACCGGCTTACCCTGATAGCTTGCCCCGATACTCATAGCACAGTCCTCAATCACCGGGATGCCGAGCGACAAAACCTCATCTAAGCTCGCAGGAAAGCCGAACATATGAGGAAGAATAACCGCTTTTGTCCTCTTGGTAATCTTCTTTCTTAAATCGGCAGGGTCGAGATTAAACCCTGAGGGCTCTATATCGATCAACAAGGGGGAAGCACCACAGGAGATTAAAGCATAAAGGGGAGCGGTACAGACGAAGGCGGGAAGCGCCACCTCATCGCCCTGCCCTATCCCGAGTGCCTTTAAGGCGAGGAATAAAGCAGCAGTTCCCGAAGAGCAAGCAGCGGCAAATCCCCCCCCCAGCGATTGGGCAAGGGCTTCTTCAAATTGGACTACCTTCTCTCCCCCTGCTATCATCCCCGAGCGGATAACCGCATTAACCGCCTCTATCTCCTCTTTACCTAAGCTCGGTTTTGAGTGCGGTATCATTGTAGCTCCGCTATATATTGATGAACAGACGAAGAGAAACAAACCCCTCGGCGTACTGAACCTTTGCCTGGGTTCCTCGGAAATGAGCAGTGGCTCGAGCTATATCCAATATGGAAAGACCCTCTACATTGGTCTTGGTTATCTGGGAGCTATGGGCTTCAAGGGAAGCGAGCTTTGCCTCGAATGTCTGTTTTATATCTATAAACACATTGGGTGAGAAATTGACCGTGGTCGGAACCTCATAGAAAAGCACATTGCGAATGTATCTGGTAGCGGAAAGGGATGCTTTCGCCAGGGCTACATGGTCTTGGTGGGTATCCTCATAATAATTGACGAAGATAAAACTCGGCTTCACCCTTTCGATAACCTCCTCGATCTTGTGAATAAGGGGTAAACTCATCGTTAGCTCGGTATCCCTATACCCACCAAAAAAGACCTCTTTTGCTCCGATAATCCGTTTTGCCTCAAACTGCTCCCTCCTTCTCACCTCGGGATCCCCACCCAACTCTCCCAAGGTTAAGATAAGAAGATAGATATCACATCCCTTCTTCCGATATTTTATCAGGCTACCCCCACAGCCAAACTCGATGTCATCGGGATGGGCACCTATCGCCAATATATTCATAGCTTCCCTCCCTCAAGGATTATTTTGCCACTTTCCTCTCCCAAGTTAAAGAGCAGGTCTACCACAGAGAGATAAGGTTCAAACTCTCCATAAAGTTGAGGATATACTGGATGCTTGAATTCCTGAAAGATTACCTTTATCCCTGCCTTTTCAAACTTCGTTAATTCAAGATAACCTCTCCCCCCAGCGCCGGATATGTAGGTGTTTCCACCAAGCTTTTGGCAGATAGCCACCAATCTATCCGTCGCCCCCTCTGGAAGGGATTCAAGCTCAGAGGCCACTACAAACCTTTTCTCTATAGCCAGCGCTTCGGCTATCTTTTCAACGAAGTAAACATTAAGGGGAGAAAGGTAAACCCATTCCTTCTCAAACCCTTCAACAAATATGGGGAAAAAACGCTCAAAGTACGGCGCCTTGCGGTAGTTTATCTCGAGCGTCCTCAGATGCTTTTTTCTCCAATTCTCCCGATTGTTTATCATCACTTCAGAGATAAGTTGAGGAAAACGGTGAATAACGGGTACGGTGAGCCAGATCACCCTGTCCTTTGTCTTTATCCGATTCCTGTTTTGGAACTCGTTCTTCTTGAACTGGACATTATCGAGAAAGACGAAGACATCAGCCATCATCATCTTATGGAAATAACCGAGCCAGGGTAGATACTGCGGTTGGTGAATAGCGATCTTCATTCCTTCATTCTCCGCACAAATATCGGGTTGCTAACGATGGTATGAGGGTAATGGGTAGTTGCCTCAATACGATAATACCCCTTTTTCATCCCCGCTGGAGGCACATCGACAAAGCTTATCTCGAGGCTCCCTTTGCCGCTTGCCGTCTTTATAACTTCACCATCTCTTATTACCTTTACCGTTATCATCTCATCAGGCTGCGGGGGGATGAGCGACAGGGATATATTGACCCTCACCAAAGAGGAAAAAGAAACGGTGTCCCCAGATATGCCCCTGCCTTTTTCCCCTTCCAAACTGAAATCATCAAGCACCATCTTATATTCCCTTGTCCTTCTTAAGGCGTACATTCTCCCCCGCTTAAGGGCAGATATTACACTCTTCTTGTCAATTGTATCTATCAGAAATACCGTCTGCACATCATCAATTCTTTTACCTCCCTCCCCTTCATAATGATAATCGAGCTCTCCTATAGTGAAGGGAGGATTCGCTCTTAATCCCATTATATACTCTTTAAGCGCCTTATCCCAATATCCTCCGGGGTTAGCACATTCCTTCATCCCCTCGTAAAGCGAGGCAAACCCGGTATAGTTCTTGGTCTTAATCAGCATTTCTGGATATTTCCTGGTCCTGAAAAAAGCCAGCCGGTAATCCCTGGTTGCCTCTGCCTCTGGATGAGCGATAAAAACCACCCCTCCCTTCCCCGTCACATAGTCTATGAAAAACTGATATGGCTTCATCCCTTGATCCCCATGATATTGATCGAAAGGAGCAACCTTAAATGGGAAATTGTTAGCTAAGAAGATAAGGGAAAGGACAATGAGCGATATCCCCCAACCCCGATATCTCTTCACCACCTTAACCTGAACCAATCTCAACTTTATTATCTTCGTCTTCTTCCTTTTGGTGAGAAATAAGCCGAAGAACAAAAGAACAAGGGGCCAAAAAAGGAGGATGGAACGAAAGGAGTAATGGTAAAGCCGTGAATTGCCAACCATTGGTAAATTAAGGATATCTTCCTCTTTCTCAAGGCCTATTACCAGAAGGTGCTTGGACCAAGAATTGACTTTAAGTCTTCCGGGAAGGGGAAGTCCGCTAAAATAGTAAAAGGGCGCTGCCTCTAAGCCGGGGATAACCAACACCTGAGGATGAGTTCTATCTACCCTTCTGATCTCCGCGAGGTACCGCCCAACCCCCTTGGTGAAGACCGAACTCTCCATCACCTTCTTCTTCACAATATTACGGAGAAGGGGGACACCATACTCAAACTCGGCTAAAGGGTGATCAGTGATAATTACCACCTTTATTCCTCTTTCCTCGGCGAGTTTAACTATCTTCTCAACGGAATATCTACCCGTGCTATAGGTAGTATGGATGTGGATTATCCCTGGCACCTGGTTCACCAGCGCCATTAAAGGGAAACCAACAATACTAAACAAGAAAGAGAGTAAAATCCTTTTCATTCCCTTCCCCCTTCTCCGACAAGCTCAAGGTAAACCTTTTCTATCTCTTTAACCATACGAGAGGCGCTGAAAAGACTTGCCCTCTCCCTTCCTTTCCTCCCCAATCTTTCACCAAGATCAGGATAACGAAGTAGGCTCAATATCGCCTGTGCTAAAGCATCGGGGTCAGCCGGGGGAACAAGAAAACCGGTCTCCCCCTCCACTACCACCTCAGGAAGCCCGCCTACTTTAGTGGCTACTACCGGCTTTCCCATCGCCATCGCTTCGACCGCTGCCCTTCCCATTCCCTCGTTTAGCGAAGGGAGAACGAATATATCGACGATAGCGAGGTAAGGACGGATATCATCCTTCATCCCGGTAATAGTAAGAGGAAGAGAAGCCCTACGAGCCAACTCCTCAGCCCTCGCGCGGAGAGGACCATCTCCTACCCAGATAAAGTGGATTTCCGGATACTCCTTCGCTATTCTTTCTCCTGCTATTATTAGATTGAGTGGATCCTTTATTGGGACCAGTCTTCCCACACTACCTATCACCTTGGCTTTAGCCGGTATATTCAGCTCTTTCTTCACCTTCTTCTGATCGACATCGAACTTAAAAAAACGCTCAAGCTCAACACCACTTGGAATGACAACGAACCTGCTCTTCTTACCGATCTTCCTCTCCAGATGTTCCTTCACCTCCCTTCCGGTTAAACCGATTATCACATCGGTAAACCTGGATACAAACCTCTCAAGGAGGATGAAGAGCCAACTGATAATCCTTCCGTAATAGCCGTAAAATATATGACCGTGAGGGGTATGGACGATATACGGCGTTCCAGCGAAATAGGCGGCAAGACGCCCTAAAAAACCGGCTTTCGAAGAATGGGTATGAACGATATGATATCTCCCCTTCCTAATCCTCCTGAAAAGGGCGAAGAAGGAAACGATATCTTTCACCGGATTGACCGGGCGAATGAGTGAGGAAAGTTCTTCATATTCTACTTTGTTAACTGCCTGGGAGAGCTTAGGTGAGGGATTAGTTGTCCTTCCCGCTATCAAGGCTACATCAAACCTCCTCCTATCAAGGCGGGAGACAGTGATCAAGGTATTATCGGCAGAACCACCGCGATCGAGCCTAGTAATGATATGAAGGACCCTTATTTTATCATCAGCCATAGAGCTTCCTCTTCACCTCGGTGAAAACTTTCTCCCCTACCTTTTCCCAACTCGATGCTAAGGCTATCCTCCTTCCACCCTCACCCAATTTCCTCGCAAATTCTGGATTTTCAAGCAACCCTATCACCGCTTCTGCTACCTTTCCCACATCTGCCTCAGGGAGAAGAACCCCATTTACCCCATCGATCACCGCATCTTCAACACCTCCATAACGCGAGGCGATAACCGGTTTACCACAAGCACCTGCCTCGAGGAAGACCAAACCGAACCCTTCGAAATCCACCTCATTTACCACCTGATTTACCATTAGGAATATGTCGCAGGCATTGTAATAAAGAGGAAGAAGGGCATCAGATACCCTTCCCACCAATTTGACTTCAGCTTCTACCCCAAGTTCTTCAATAAGCTTGAGAAGTTTCTTTCTCTCTGGTCCCTCACCCACGATAAGATAGGTAATATTAGGTATCTTCCGCTTAATAAGAGGGATCGCCCGAATAACGATCTCCTGCCCCTTTCTCGGAATGAGCCTTCCTACGGTTAGAAGTACCTTTTTCCCATTCAGGTTATACATTTTCTTGACGACATCACTGGCATCCATCGGTTTGAACCGATGGATATCTACCCCGTTGCCAATGACCAAGACCTTTTCCCTTGGCAAGTTAAGGGAATAAAGAAGTGAAGCGGTATAATTACTTACCGCAAAGGTAAGCTCCCCCCCCGCAAAAACCTTCTTCATCCAATTCCTTACAAAGGGCTTCCTCTGATATCTGCTTATCTCAAGTCCATGGGCGAATACGAAATAAGGAGGACCATTTCCTCTCATAAGGTAAGCCAAGCTACCCCCATAAAGCCAGGAGGTAGCGATTATTGCCTCTGGCTTATGGGTATTTATGATCTTTTTCAAGTTCACCCATAAAGGGATTGCTTTGAGATACCGAAGGGCATCCCATCCTGCCCTCAATATCCTTAGATCATCCTCCCTTTCATCGAACTCCTTATAACCGGAGGCTTTAGTAGCGAGTACCACCGTTTCCGGAAAGCCTTGCTTAATTGCCTCCTTCGCCAGATAGTAAGAGACCACGCCAATTCCTCCCGGAAGCGGAGGAAATTCAGTGGTGAGTATGAGGAGTCTTCCTCTCATCGTACCCTTTCCAACACCTCGATAAATAAACTCAATATTCCCTCTGTCATTTTCTTCGTGGTGAACATAGCTGCCCGCCTTCTCCCTTTAACGGAAAGTTCCTTCCGTAAGTTACGATCGGCAATAAGCAATTTTATCTTCCCCGTAAGTTCATCAGGATGAGTAGGGGGGAAATAGAAACCAGCATCTCCTACCACTTCAGGAAGAGATGAGGAGGAGGAAACAATTACTGGAGTACCACAAGCCATCGCCTCAAGCGGAGGATAGCCAAAGCCTTCATATAAAGAAGGGAAAATGAAAATAGAGGCGGCGGAGTAGAAATAGGAAAGCTCCTCATCAGGAACGAAGTGGAGAAATTTCACCTTTAGCGAAAGGCTATCGGCCATTTTCTTCAGCGGACGGGCACTCTGTTCATCGCCTCCCACAAGGAGCAAGGGGTGTTTCTCCCTGATTTTATCCGGGAGCTTGGCATAAGCGGAGAAGAGTAAAGGAAGGTTTTTGTGCGGTTTGAAATTACCTACATAGAGGAGGTATCCTTTCTCCAAGCCATATTTTTTTAGGATTGGCTCCGTCTCTTTCTCATTCTTCGGCGCGAAGCTCGAATCTATCCCCGGATAGATTACTTTAATTTTATCCTCTGGCAGGAGGAAGTGTTCCAATATATCCCTTTTCGAACAATTGGAATCGGTGATCACCGCTTGAACCTTTCGGAGGATAATACTTGCATACCGCTTAAACAGCGGATTCTTCAAAAAACGCTCCCCGAAGTTCTTTGGAAAATGGAGAAAAAGGAGGTCATGGATGGTTACTACAGCAGGACAGGGAGGATGAATCGGTGCTTTATAGTAAGGCGAGAAGAAAAGGTCGACCTCATCCTCCTCGAGTGCTCGAGGGAGATGATACTGGTCCCATAACGGGGTAAGCCATCCAGGAACGACTTTTAGCCTCGTTCGCGGAAGATTGAACCCTTTGATATCCGAATCGGCATAAAGCCAAAACTCAAAATCAGGAGCCATTCTCGTTGCTTCAGAAAGAAAAGAGAGGAGATAACGCCCAATGCCGGTGCGTCTCCCGGGAACCAACTCCCTAAAATCTATTCCCACCCTCAACCTTTGCTCTCCATTATGGTGCGATATAGTTTCTTTA
The DNA here is from genome assembly GCA_021161905.1 of Acidobacteriota bacterium. Taxonomy (NCBI): domain Bacteria; kingdom Pseudomonadati; phylum Acidobacteriota; species Acidobacteriota bacterium. The sequence continues at coordinate 36,625 of JAGGZT010000009.1, forward strand.
TCTCTCTGCTATGGCATTCCGCACTAAACAGTCTCTCTACCTTTTTCCTTCCCCGCTTCCCCATCTCCAATCTCTTTCTTTCATCCTCAAGCAGGGATAAAACCGCTGAAGCCATCATCTCAATATCACAAGGAGGAACAAGGATACCCTCTTCTCCATCCTCTACAATCTCCGGGATCGCCCCTGAACGATAGGCAACAACGGGAAGGGAACCCGCCATCGCCTCAATAACCACCCTACCAAAGGGCTCATCAAGCGAAGTGATAACAAAAAGATCGAGACTCCTTACAATTTTCGGTATATCCTTCCGGAAACCAAGGAAGAAAACCTTCTTTCCAATTCCAAGTTCTGAGACGATTTCCTTAAGTCTTGAGAGATACTCACCACCAGTGATATCCGCTCCCACCACTACAAATCTAACATTGGGGCAATCCCTTATCACCTTGGAAGCGAGAAGGATAAAGTCCTTAATCCTCTTTTTTGGTTGGAGTTGGGCGATGGTTCCGATCAACAAATCGTCCTCACCAATCTTCAGTTCTTCTCGTAAGGTAGGCTTTGCTCGATCAAATGGCAAAAGATCAACCCCGTTGTAAATCACAGTTAGCTTCTTTTCGGACAGCCAGGGGAACCTTCTTTCTGCCACAAACCTTGAAATGGCGATCACTCTGGTAGAAAGTGAAGCCAAGACCCTATCGATAAACCCATCGGATTCCGCTATCCGCACATGCCATATCACGGGCAACCGAAGAAGTCTTCCCACTATCCCTCCGTACCACATCGCTCTTGAGGTGTTGGCATGGATTATATCCACCTTCTCCCTTCGGCTGATCCTCCATATTTTAAGTAAACTCTTGAATATAGCAATTAAGTTGAGGTTTTTTAGGCTAACCAAGGGAAATACTTCAAGTGATACATTAAGTTTTCTCGCCCTCGAAGCTACTTCACTTTCCGAAGAAGGAGCAACGAGTATAGGACGAAAATCCCCACCCGCGAGATAGGAAAGAAGGGTGAGTAAACTTATCTGCCCTCCCCCCTTAACCCATCCAGTATGGTCGAGAAATAAAACCGTAATTTTATTCATCCCCTTTAATCTGCTTTTCCCAGACCTTGGCATAAGCGATAAAGATGGTGAGCCCGGAGGAAAAACTGATGAAGAAACCATAAAAACCGTCCCCCACACCCCACTTGACCAAATACTTGTAGAAGAAGAAATAAAGCGGTTTAACAAAGAAAAACAGAGGAATGTTATACCACCGAACCCTAACCCCCTGATCATATAACTCTTTTGCCATCTCTGTAGTGTACCGGTCCAGCTTACCCAAATATTGAGAAAGAGAGGAGTAAGAGAGATGGATTAAAGCATTTTTAAGATATCCGCATTTTCCTTTAGGTATCCCATGGGAATGAACGGTCGGGGGGAAATCAACAAAACCTTTTTTAACTAAACGGAGGATATAGCTCGGATACCAGCCACATCCCCTTATCCATTTTCCCAAGAAGTGATTCTTTACGGGAATATAGTAGCCTATCTCGTCACGGGTAGGATCGTTCACCAGACCAAGCATCTCCTCGGCAAGCTCTGGACTTACCCGCTCATCTGCCTCGAGGAGAAGGACCCATTCGTTTCTCGCCTTTTCTATGGAAAACATCCGATCAGGGTTACATATCCCCTTAGGTTCAGTAACGAATACCCTATCAGTGAACCTTTTTGCGATCTCAACGGTCTTGTCCTCACTCGACTGATCAACCACGATGATATCGTCCGACCAAACTACGCTCTTCAGGCACTCTTCAATATTCCTTTCTTCGTTCCTCACAATAAGGGCTATCGATATCCCCTTTTTGTTCTTATTTTTCATCGTCTTCTCCATAAATCAATAAGATAAGAAATCCTTCCCCATTCAAGTCCAACATCCATCACGAGCTTCACCAAAGGCAACACCAATAGGGGCGATAAACTACCGAGGTACCTATAACCAAAGCGATACCGATAGATCATCAAAATATAATAAAGCAAACCCGTTGCTGCGATGATAAACCAGAAGGGGAAGGGAAGAAAGGATCCAAAAGCAAACAGCAGAAGCAACTTAAGAGAAAGCGAACTTCTCACAAACCACCGATAAACCTCTCTTCTTGGGAAAAAACGAGCAAGGTCCATATCGGTTTTCCCTCTTACAGAAAACCAACGAAATATTTTTCCTAAACTACCTCGAGGAAGATGATATACCTTCGCCTCAGGATTATAGAGCAGAGGATATTTTGAAGAAATACGGAAGGAAAGGAGAAAATCTTCCCCAAAATAGCGAAGCCCTCTCTCAAATCCTCCTGCCTCTATAACTTTCTCCTTAAGATAGGCACAGTTACAAGTGGAAAGATATCTTGTCTTTCGCCAGTTTCCACCTGCTTGGTGATAGTACTTAAGCCCTCCTCCAGGGAAACCGAGTAGATTTTCAGCATAACCTATAGCCCCCGTGTCTTTGACAAACACTGATCCTCCGACACCAACGGCTTCACCAGCAACGATGGGAGAAACGAGTTCTCTTAGCCAATCCCTTTCCACCTCACAATCATCGTCGGTGAAGGCAACTACACCAAACTGGGCGTTCTCTAAAGCGATGTTGCGAGAATAGGCTATTCCCCTACCCTCTTCTGGTATAGGGATATACTTCACTCCCTTGATAGGTTGAGGGCAACTGGTTTCTTCCACTACTACCACTTCGTACCTATCCCGAGGGTAATCCATCCTAAAGATGGATGAAAGGGCTTTGTCAAGGAGTTTCCTCCTTCCCTTAGTGCTTATTAGGATAGAGACATAAGGCAATTCGGTATCTCTCATATACAAAACACCCCGAGTTTCAAAGAGGAGTAAATCCGTCCCAAGGTCATCGCGAACGATTTGAGGAAAAGAAGACCAACAATACCCATCTGCTCAACTATATCGGCTCGGAAGACTTCGTCTTTAAGCCTTTTCCTCACATCAACCAGTAAATACAGAAAATAAGCAGGGATTAAAAGGAAAAACAAATGATAAATCAACCCGGCAACAAGAAGAGACAATAGCTTTTTATCAGCCGAGTTAAAATTGAACCATATCCTTGCGGGAAAGCGGAAATTCATTATGGTCTTTCGGGGAAACTCTATTACCGCTGCTTTATCAAAGTGCTTCCTGAGCATTCCCCCCTGCCTCTTACCGAAAGCGAAACTCTGCCGGATCATACCTAATAAAGTTTCCCTATGGATGTGGTAAACAAGGGGTTTTGGTGAATAGAGTATCATATATCCCTTCTTATAAATCCGAGCACATAGATCGTGGTCCTCAGGAATAACCGGATTTTCATCGAACGACCCAACCTCATTAAAAACCCCCTTCCTTATCGCCAGATTGGTTGTAGCGAACCCTCCAAAGACCAGGTTATAGTTCCGCACCTTTATCTCCCGGGTAGGAGTATGCAGGGTAAAAAGGGAGAGAAACTTCTGAACCGTGTTCCTCGGTCTATATCCTCGTATCATCCCGGCTACTCCAGCAAGGAGGGTTGACTTCTCCCTCAAAAAAATCTGCTCCAACTCATAAAGCCAATCCCTATGAGGAACGCAGTCGGAATCGGTAAACACGATGATATCACCTTTAGCAATTGATATGGCTTTATTCCGAGGAGGAGCGAATCCCCTTTTCTTTTCAGTGGTTATAACGATTTTGAAACCAGGATCGCTTCTTAAAAATTCATGCGCTATCCTCAGGGAGGAATCGGTGGAGCTATTATCGACTAAGATAAGTTCATCTGGCTTCCGGAATTGATTGGCGATAGCGGTAAGACAAAGGGGAAGGGTCTTTTCGGAATTATAGAATGTGACCACTACCGATAACTTCATTATCTCCCTCTTGGAACAAAGAAAGACATCAATTCCATCCGCTCCTCTTTAGGAATGGCTCCCGAAACAAGGAGAAAAAATAAATAGAAAAAAGCGGCTACAGGGATAGAAAGAAAAAGGGAATAACCTCTTAGAAGATATGTAATTAACGACATAAGGAACACTCCTATCCCTCCCCTTACGGAAAATATCTTTCGGAGAGAAAGCGGGATCTCTCCCCTCACTACCAAGAAAGAGGTTAAGAAAAGGAAGATCTCGGTAAAAAGGGTGGCTACCGCTGCTCCTCTCGCCCCCAAAGCGGGGATCAATTCCATATTAAGAGCAACATTTATCCCAAGGGCAATACCGCTTATCAACGCTACCTTCTTCTCTTTACCCATTGAATTCAAGGTAGTTATAAGAGTGTAGTTCAGCCAGATGAGTGCCACCACTAAAAGAAGGATGGAGAAAACAGGAATGGAGGGAACATATTCCTTCCGATAGAAGAGAAGGAGTAGCTCCTTTCTCAGGATAATCCCACCAAAGACAATGGGAAGACTTAGAAGGAGAAGATACCTCAAGACCCGGGAAAGGGCGTGGAGCAATTTTCCTTTATCCTCCTCAGAATATCGAGAAAACCTGGGGAAAAGCGCGGCGGTAAGAGAGGCAGGGAAAAAATTTAAGGCATAAATGAGATTATAGGGGGCGTTGTAATATCCCACTTCTTTAACCCCCTTTAGCAACTTTAGCATCACACTATCAACCCGAAAATAGACAAAAAGGAATATCCCAGAAAGGGCGAAGGGGATGCCACGACGAATCAAAAAGCCAAAAAAGGTCCAATCGAATTTAAACATCGGCTTGGTGAGCCTACTCGGACTTATAGATACCCAAGCGAGAAGCCCGACAAGGCTCATCATCAGATAAACAGATCCTACTGCGATGAGGCCTCTATTCGTGAGAAGCACGAACATAATCCCTAAAAGCAAAAGAAGCTCTCTTCCTGTATTGATGATGGCGTTTATCTCCATCCGTTCAAAGGCGGTCGAGATATTTTCGAAGCAATTGGCAAAGGCGTTTGCCACCATCATCCCAGCTATCAAGGCAATAAGGATGAGTGATGCGCCTGTTTCCTTAAGCAGAAGGGCAATAACGATTATCAAAAAATAGGTTACAAGCGATAACCCTCCTCGCAAAAAGAGACTGGCACCGAGATACCGAGCTCCCTCTTCCCTTCTCCGTGCCACTTCCCTGATGGTGAGGGTAGAGATGCCGAGATCAGAAAGAAACACGAACAAAGTAACCAAGGATATGGCATAGGCTATTTTTCCATATCCTGAAGGACCAAAATGGTTGGCGATAAGGAGAGAAACAATAAAAGAAATCAGTTTATTTGCTAAGCTACTCCCGCTAAGGAATAAAGTGTTTTTTAAAACCTTCCCGTTTGTCTTATTGTTTTTTCCTATTAGAATCATAGTATTAAATCTGGCCGCTTTTCAGTTGGACGAAGTAGATCAGGAAGCATGATAACTATAGCGGTGAAGAGCCAGAATGGCTCCATAATTCTAATGATGATAAAGGTATTAGCCCCTATTCCATGGAATATTAAGCCAACGAAGCCAGCAATATACCCCATAACAATCCCACGATAAAAAGGAGAAGAAAGCTTTCTATATACCTTAATCGCCTCCCGATATATTCGAAAGAGGAGATAAAGGAATATGAAGAAACCAACCAATCCTGTCTCTACCAGAGTCCTTATATACTGAGCATCCATAAAGGCAAAACCGGTAACCCCATAGCCGAATAGCGGATGCTTGGTCCAACCGTTCAAACCAAATCTCCATGATCTTATTCTCGCTGAAGCCGAGGTATCGAGTTTAACACCTCCAACTTGGATCTGTCCCCTCGCTGGAGGCTGGTTGAAGGTGTAGTCGATCCGCTTTCTCACTTTAGACGGAGCAAAGATGACGAGCCCCACTACCAGAAAGATCAACAAAAATAAGACGGGAATCCTTTTATCACTGAGAATAAGAAAGACAATTGCCGCAGGGAGAGCTGCCAACCAAGAGGTACGAGATAATGTATAAAGGAAGGGAACTATCAAAACCAGCGCAAATATACCCCAGCGAAACCTTTCTTTCGAACTTCCCGTAGTGAGAAATATCCCTCCAGCAAGGGCTATCATAAATAAAAGATATCCTCCCAAGGTATTTGGTTCTCCAGTCTTTCCTTCAAAGGGTGCGGTCACTCTTTCTCCAGACGGAATCTGAGAGATGGCAAAAATCGCTATAAGAAAAGCGGTAAGAAAAGCGATGAATATAAACCTTTTTGCTTTTCTTTCACTATCGAGATTGTTAACCACCATAAAATAGATGAGAAAATACTCCACATATTTCAACACATAAAGGAGACCTAACTTCAGGTTCAGCCTACCAGCGAGTCCTCCTAAAAAGGTAGAGAGGAAACAGATGCTGATGTAAGCGAAAATGGGACGGTTTAATGGGGTCTTCAAGAAAAGTCCCAGCTCTTTATAAAATGCGGTCTTGGCAAGCCAGCTCAATCCTATAAGGAGGATTAGGATATCGTCCAACCTAACTATCAACTGCCTACTTGCCTCAAGGCTACCTCCGCCTGCTGCTGGAGCTATTGCAAATTCTGGTGAAAGAAGCATTGACAGAATAAGGAGGTAAATGGCGTATTCCGTCTTAACCAAAGCGAGTAAAGCAATGGCTATCCCAAAAAGGGAGAGCAACACCACCTTGGGAGAAAACTTGGCTATTCCAAAAGAAACTGCTAAGGATATGACCAAAATTATAATTGCAGGAAGAAAGACCTTCCTCATTTTCCCCTTTCTTTATAGCCAAGTCCTTCGTATTGAATAAGTCTATTAGCGATATCCCAAATCGCCCTTCCCGCATCACTCCTCGGCTTCCTGAGGAAGAAAGGCTCTTTTTCTCTTACTGCATTCATAACCTTTTTATCAAAAGGAACTGCTCCTAAGAATCTCACCTCAATAGCAAGGTACTTCCTTACTACCTCCTGAAATCGTTCATACAGTTTAAGTTGAGCTTTGTTTTGAACCATATTAAAAACCAGATAAGGGCGGAAACTGTGGATCAGAGTTTCTACACTCTGGGCGGAAATGGGGTCTTCCATCCTTATCCTGACTATTAGCTCGGCTATCGTGCGAACCCGCTGCTGGCTATTTCTCATTGAGGCATTCTTTACCAACGAAAGAACTATCGGATTTTTCCGGAATATTCGATTTAATTTACGATAAATGGCGCTCCGGAGAAAGAGATAGGTTGCCTGAATCGATGTTGGCTCTGGAGTGGTGACCAAAATGCCCCTCGTGGAGGTTCCGAAAAAGTCAATAGTATTATAACCACAACCCGGGCTGAGATCGAGAAAGAGAATCTGGGACGGTAAGGAGCGTAAGGCATTGATGATCCGCATCTTCTGTTGATAGTTAGGATTGGCGAGATAAAGGATACCATTAGCACCACTTATGAGTCCAAGGTTGTTGAGCTCCGTTTCCTCGATAATCTCGGACAGCGAGGAAACGGTACGTCCCAGAAAATCGTTCAGGGTGAGCTGGGGATATCTTATTCCGAGAAAAAGATGAAGATTCCCTATTCCCAAATCGGCATCGAGGAGGAGAAGTTCCTTTTCCGGCAAGATAGTAGCCAATGCCATACCCAAGTTCGCGGTGAGAAAACTCTTTCCCACCCCCCCCTTTCCACTTCCTACAGGGAAGACAAATCTCCCCTCCGCGGTGTCATCATACCGCCTATCTTGGACCTTGGACATCTTATCAATTATTCTTCGGTGATATCGAGGACATCTCGGTACTCAGAATCCGCCCCCTCCCCTTTCTTCTTGGGACCTCTTCTCTTAACACCTTTAGGAGGTTTCGGAGGTCGTTTAACCGTTTTCTTTAACCTTCCGAGTAAAGCTGACAATTTCTCAGAGAAGTTTCTCTCTTCCATCGGTGTGTAGTATTTGTAGTAGTATTGGGACTCCGGAGCAAACTCGCTCACCTCAGCCCTGAGATCATTCAGCACTACCCCAAGAACAGAAGCCCTTACTGCATCGAGATGTGCCTTAGCCCTTTTCAGTACTCCTCTTCCCACTTTACCCAGCTTATAAACAAGAATGGTTCCATCGACCTTTGAGCCGAGGATTAACGCATCGGCAACCGGCAAGACTGGTGGCGAATCGGCAAAAACTATGTCAAACCTCTCTCTAACCTCCTGAAGCACCTCTTCCATCCTTCCCGAACTGAGCAATTCCGCCGGATTAGGGGGTATGATGCCACAGGTAATGATGTAGAGATGATCCAATCCTGAGCTTGTGGCTATCTTCGCTATATCCTCTACATTCCCCTGGAAGAAGTCAGTGAAGTTATGGATCGTCTCCTCTAAGGTGGTAGTCCCTAAAAGCACATCGGTCAAACCGGGCTCTCGTGGCAAACCAAACATTCGATAGACGCTGGGACGCCGCCAATCACAGCCGAGGAGCAGGGTTTTCCTGCCCATCTGAGCAGTGGAAAGGGCGAGGTTGGAAATAACGGTTGATTTTCCCTCCTCAAGAGTAGAACTGGTGACATTGAAAAGCTTGCCCCCTCTTTCTATCTTGGTGAATTCTACATTGGTCCGGAGGGAACGAAAGGCTTCAGCGACTGGGGAGTTCGGCTGATAAAGGGTTACCAGATTCGCCATCCAATCGAGGGAGGAGCTTCTACCAACAGTGGGGAGAGAACTGAGGATTACCTCCTTCATCTCCGAGGTATCGATGTGAGGAATAACCCCTAAGACCTGGAGGTTGAGATATGTTTCCACATCCTCAATGGTGCCGATTGAGGTATCCAAGGTCTCCACAACAAAAGCCAACACCACCCCTAAAAAGATACCTACTAACACACCTAAGAGGGTTCTCGTTCCCTTGGTTGATTTCCTCAGTGGAATGGCGTTGGTGGCGCGATGAACTATCTCCACCTCCTTTATCTTCTCTGACTCCTGTATCAGCGCCTCTTGATACTTGCTTTTCAGCAAGAGATAGCTTTCTTCGTTAAGTTTCAGATCCCGTTCCAGTTCCGCAAGTTTCATCGACTTCTCTGGTATTTGTGCCAACCGAGCACTAAGTTCTCTCTCCCTTCTCTCAAGGGTCGATAAGTGAACTCGGTACTCCCGGATTATGTTGCTGATTATCTCCCTTATTTCCTTCTCTATCGCTACTACCTCGGGTGCTTCTTCCGTATAGTGCTTGAGAAGCTCTTCCTCCCTTAGCTGAAGATCGATCAACCTCGCATTCAACTTCTGCAGTGTAGGATTACCCTTATCCTCAAGAACCCAATCGATCCTTCCTTTTTTCCTCCCCCTCTGTCTCTCCTCAAGTTGGGCGATCTGGGTCGCAAGGGTGCTCTTTTCCTTCCTTACGGCATCGAGCTCTTTTTGAAGGTAGGACACCTCATCAGCAGAAAGGCTGAGGCTTCCTAAGTTCCTCTTCTTAAAAGCCTTAAGGCGTTCTTCGGCTTGCTTCAGCCGCTCCTCATAAATGGCGAGCTGACGCTCAATGAACTTCCTCTTTTCGATCGCCTGACGATTCCGTTCATAGGTACTCCTCTCTTGATATACCTCAGCAGTGGTATTGACCAATTTAATTGCCATCTCTGGGGTCGTAGCAGTTGCCGAGATCTCCACGATGCTTGTCTTCTCCGCTGGCTCCGTCTTTATCATCTGTTGGAGCCTGGAGACGACCTGAACATATTCCTTCCTCTTCAACACCTCTTCATCCGGGATATCGGGGATCAGCTTCAGTTTCTTGGCTACCTCGATCATAATGGGTTGGGATTGGATAATCCGAGCCTGGGTTTCAAGGGTATCTCCAGGAGCGAAAGTAAAGGTTTGAAGGAGGAAACCGGCGATCGAGGTGACCTTGGTTATCTTCACGCTGGAGGTGGCTCGGTAAAGGGGTTTGGTGGCGGGGGTAAGGAGAAAAGTAAATAGCCCAACAAGGATGGGCATGGTGAAGACATAAAACTTCCGCTTTCTAAGGATGCGGAGGTAATCTCGAAGGTTCATTTCATATTGAGCCATTTCTCCCCGGCTCCTTTCGCAAAGTTTCCTTAACGCTCGCTCAATTTCTTCATCGTGTATATCGTATAAACGCTTGTTAGAGCGGGATGAAATACCTTTATAAAATCACTAATCTTCGCAAAGAAAGAGCGAGGTACATATACGATGTCATCCCTGCTAAGGGGGATATTCTGGGTTACATCCACCCCCTTAAGGACCTTTGTAAGGTCAACTACTATTATCTCTGGCTTCTTCAGATAGTTTCCCCGAACCACGAAAACCTGCTTCAGATTGGCGTCCTTGGTAAAGCTTCCCGCTTTAGATATAGCCTCAAGAAGTCGCGTCCCTTCCCTCAGTTCTATGATCCCAGGTTTGTTAACCTCTCCTAAAACCAACGCTCTATTTTCGCTCAGGATTAGGGAGGGGATATAAATCACATCCCCATCATCCAATATTGGGTTCTGGGTTAAATCTCCTTGGGAGATAGCCCGGAAGAGATTCAGGACTACCGTCTTCCCCCTCCTGGTTAATCTCACCCGACTGAGATCACCCCTTGGGGTGGCTCCTCCATGTTGGGAGATAAACGATATAAGGTCGGTCTTACCGGTCAACGGGTACTTGCCAGGACCTGTTCCCGCTTGAGCAGTAGCCATCACCTCACCGAGGATGGAGACCCTATGTCCAACATATTTAGTAACTTTTACCTCTACCGCAGGAAGTCGAATAAATTTCCTTACTCTCTTCAATAGCTCCTGTTTCAATTCGGTGGCGGAAAAGCCCGCCACTTTGATCGTCCCTATGTTCATAAAGGGGATAAAAATGGTGCCGTCATTCTCCACAGTGAACTTAAAGCTTTTTTCCTCAGCTCCAGTCCAGAAATTTATCCTCAGCTCGTCCTGAGGGGCTATTCGATACTCGGGGAACCCCATCTTGGTAGTAAAAACCATATTTTCAGTAACGAGATGGGAAAGAATCATCCTTTTCTCTTTTTTAATCGGTGGAGAGAAACGAGAGGTAACCTCGTTTAAAACCTTTATCTTGCCACCTACTGTTTGAAGCCAGACCTGAACCCCCTCGTCATAACTTCCAGCAATGATATCAAGAAGACCGTCTAAATTTAAATCACCAAGGGTTATCCCATAGTACACATTCTCTTTAGCCAATCCCAACTTCATCTCTTTAAACCCTTTCCCCCGAAAAGAAAATACAATGATCCCCTGAGAGGTCAATGAGCTCGCTAATACCTCTAACCCTGCTCTTCGATCTATATCACCAGCAACTATACCATAAAAAGAACCTTTATCCGTTATCATCCTCGGCTTGGGATTAAAACTCCCCTTATGGTTGAAAAAAACCGCTAACCCCTCAGGATAGAGGGAAGCCAACACATCAAGCCAACCATCACCATCAATATCGGCAAGAGAGAGACCAGAAAACTTACCCTTGGAGATGAATATCGAGGGGGACCAACCTCCCTTCCCATCTCCCAACCAAACGAGAAGAGCTCCTTTTAATCCCAGTTCGGTTGCTACTATATCTAAATGTCCATCATGGTTGAGGTCTCCAGAGGCAACTGCCCTAAAGCTTCCAGAAGAGCGAGGTCCCCTTCCAGAAAGCCAATTCCTATCCCCTCTATTCAGCCAGACATACACCCCTCCTTCAGAACCAGGGCTTAGATTGGCAGCAGCCACATCGGGTTTTCCATCTTCATCGAAATCACCTATCGCTACACCTTCAAAACCATTTTTGGTGCTTAAATATAGAGGAGCCTCCCATCTGCCATCACCTTTGGAGATAAATACTGCCACCCCTCGTTCCTCCCCAGTAAAGGAGGCAACCAAATCAGAATTTCCATCCTTATCAAAATCAATCGCTTTTACCGAATGTACCTCAGCTCCAGAAAGGGGAGAATTGATTTCAACGAAACTACCATCTCCCTTTCCTACCCAAACCCTTATTCCGCCAGGCTGAAAAGAGCCGGCAGCAAGATCAGGGATCCCATCACCATTGAAATCGCCTACCGCAACCCCGTAATACCCTCCACTACTCACTGGACCCAACTCTTCTGACCAATCTCCCCATGGCAGGCGGGAGGAAAGCTTAATCCCCGAGGCACAAGAAAGCACAAAAAGAGCCGAAAGAACAAAGGCGATCAAACCAAAAATCGCTTCACAAGAAGAGGGGTTTCTCTTCATTTTGGAAGCTCCTCCTCATCTATTGACTTCTCTATAAATAGAAACGGCATTTCCTTTAGGTTAACGGTCTTGGGTGGTTCAACTTTGTTCCCCTTAGCATCGTAAACGATCTCTACCTTCGGCCGAAGGAGATTATCCCTCTCTATCTCGACGACCCGCCCTATCTCACCATTGTTAAGTTGAACATAGCTATTTAAGGGAAAGAGGCTAAACTCGTTGACCATCGCCTTCACCACCTGGCTGGGAAGATAATCTTCTTTCAATCTTATCACCTTCTGTAGGGCATCGTGGGCGATAAACTTCCTCCTCCAAGCTCGGGGATGAGAAAACGCCTCAAAGATATCCGCTGCTTGGATTATACTGGCAAAGGGGTGGATCTCCTCTCCCTTAAGACCTCGCGGATAACCCTGTCCTTGATGCTTCTCATGTTCTTGGTAGGCTATCTCAGCTATCCAGTGAAACTCCTCTCCCGCTTCCCGTATCATCTCATAAGTATACCGGGGGTGTTCCTTGACCAATTCAAACTCCTCCGGAGTGAGCCTCCCCGGTTTGTCCATTATGCTTCGAGGTAGTCTCGCCATTCCCAGATCATGCACCAAAGCTACCTCTGCCAGTCTTACCAATTCACTCTCCGGGTAATTCAGCCCAAACCCGATCTTAGTGGCAATTATCCCCACATTAACCATATGTCGAGGGAGATGATACTCCGGCATAGGCTGTAATGCTCTAAAGATCAATTCGCTTCCCTCCCGTAAAGAGGAAACTATCCTTCTCGCATACCCCTCAAGTGGCTTTAAATTCAGCCTTTCCCCTTTCTCCGCTTGGGATACCAGACTCGAAAGATAAGAGAGAAGTTCAGAATAAAGTACCGAATCGCCTCCCTTCTTCTCTTTAGCTTTTGCTTCTGAAGGCGCCCCTTCCTTAATTAAAGGAGTACTTCCTCCCCCACCTTCCACCGATCCTTTAAACAGGGTGAGCATCTCCCCCACTACCCGGGCAGAAGCGCTTCTTTCCCCAAAAAAGTTCTCTCTCTCCGGGAGAATGGCAGTCACTAAATCGCTATATCTCACCAATAGTTCCTTTAATATCTCCGGTGTTACCTGCTTAACCTGCTTTTGAGCAGCAGCCATCAATCCTAATTCAGCAAGTAAGTTAACCCTCTTCAAATCACCCTGGGTGTAAGCATAAATAAGGGAAATGGTCTCCTTAGGGAAGACATCGGAGGTTCCTCCACTCTTAACTAATCTGAACTTGAAATAGTCAACAAGGAAATCAACAGAGATAGCCGGCAGGCTAAGCTTCAAACTGATATCCGCCAACATAGGAGCTTGGGATTTCATCAACGGTAGAAGCTCGGGCAGACCAGTTAGAAATACCGTTAGTGGAAAGTCTACAGTCACCGTTGCCCTTATAAGCTCTTCGAGTTCAGTAAATATCTTTTCGTCAGAGATATGATGGGCGTCTTCAAGGATGAAAACCACGGGGGAAAAATTGAAAATGTTCCGAAAGGAAGAGAAGATGAGCTCGGAAAGACCAGCGGGAACCCTCTTCCTCTCCCTTTCTCCCCGAAGTTTATCCGCCAATTGGGAAATAAATTCTCCCCTTGATAGATTGGGAAATAACTTGAGATGAAGGAACTCCTTGTAGGGAAATCTTTGCTCAACCATTTGGACTAAGGTGCTTTTCCCCCCGCCCTTAGCGCCGGTTAGAATAACTACTTCCCTCCCCTCCCCAATGGCGAGGGATAGAAGTTCCAAAACCTCGACCTCCTTTTCAGAGAGATAAACAAGGTCAGGGTTAAACATATTGGCAAAGGGATTCTTTTTTAGGTTAAAGTAATCTCGATACATAAACCCTCCCCCAGCTTATCTACCCTTCCTCGATCCAAATGACCCTCCCTTCCTCTCCGCAAGCCAATCATCAATAAGATCCCGCCGAAAACGCCACTGATTCCCTACCTTAGTAGCAGGTATCATATCATTTTTCGCTAATCTGTAAATAGTAGAACGATGAACCCGGATATATCTCGCTACTTCATCCACCGTCATAATCTGGGGATCATTTTTTCTTTCTATTGCCTTCTCTCCTTCTTTCTTTATCATTTGGTATCAATTATTAGCAATATTAACCATCATTACCCAATAAAAAACCCCTTTACTTCTACATTATATTATTTATTTTACCAAATTAAGTTGAATTGTCAAGCATTTTCTCTAACTGAGAGAAAAATAAAGTCTTAACGGTAAATCTTTAGATTTTCTTTTCCAGATGATCCCCAAGTAGCTTTCTCACATATTCGATCGCCTCCCCTTTATTCCTCACCATCTTTAAAACCTGCGCCTCTCTTACCGCCTCAAGAAGTTTACCTATCACTCTCCCTTGCGGAAGGTGAAACCACTTAATAAGCTCGTCCCCATTCACTAAAAGCTGACTTTCAATCGCTGGAAGGTAGAAAGCGTAATATCCCAGGAGAAGTCTTTCGACCAAGGTGAAAACTGGTTCACCCTTCAACGCCACAAAAAGAAGAAGGGCAGAAGGAAATTCACTTCCCACCCTCCTTAAAAGATGGAACAGCTCCCTTTTCGATCCTGAAAATTTAGGAGATAGAAAGAGAAGAGAACGATAACCGCGTAAAACATCAAGCAGAAACCTCCTCTCTTCCCGACTAAGCCGAAAGCCTTCTCCCAATCGTTTAATCCTCTCCTCGGTGGGAGGAAGAAGTTCCCCTTGGTGGGAGGTAAATAATAGAGAAAAAAACTTTAGAAGTAAAAGCTTAGGACGGGCGTAGACAAGCTCCTGGGACAGTTCCTCCCTCAACCTTTGGAAAAACCGGGGGAAAACCTCAGCGAGGCTGGAGATAACCTCTTCCAGCCTTCCCAGTGGTGAAAGTTCCACCCTCATCGCCTCAGCAGAGAGGAAAGGGGAGAGAATCTGGAAAAGAAGCCCCTTTGCCTCGGTCATCCCTAATATAGAACAAGCCCTTTCCCCTTTAAGGATGGTCATAAGTTCAAAGGATACCCTCTCTGGAGAGGCTTCTTTGATGTTTTCCTTATCCCTGGATATCAGAAATAGAGTAGTGTTCTCTATCTTGAACTGAAGTTCTTCCGCCAGACGAAAGGCGCGAAGGAGCCTTACTGGATCATTCACAAAAATATCCTCCCCAACCGCCCGAATGAGCTTCCTTTTAAGGTCAAAACAGCCTCCTTGCGGATCAATTAGATCCACTTCAACACTTCCTCTTAGGGCAGATAGAGGAACCGCCATTGCATTTATAGTGAAATCTCGAGCGAGAAGATCAAGTTCTATTCCTCCTTCCGATAATCGGGAAATATCGATGCTGAGACGCCTTCCTTCTTTCACTACCACTCGAATCACCTCTTTCTCTTTCCCCAGCTTGAAGAAAGAAGCCTTAGAGAAAAGGCGGCCTATTCTCGATCCCAACTCCATCGGTTCCACATCCACCGCCAGATCAAAATCAGCTACCTCTCTTTTTAAGAGGATGTCTCGCACCGCTCCCCCAACAAGATATATCTTTCCTCCCTTAGCAATTTCTGCCACCTTCCTGAGGATATCCCTTAATTCTCCCGGTACCCCGACGAGGCTCACCCTCATAACAAACGGTATCTTACCACCAAGATGAGCAAGGGACAAACTTGACCCAATCTCCTCCAATATGCTATCTTTCCTGCGGTGAAAAATTATGACCGTGAGGCTTTATCTGGATAATTCCTATTGCAAAAAGTTCACTGCCACCGTCAAGAAGGTAAAACGGGAGAATGATCTTTGGGCAGTTATTTTGGATAAAACCGCCTTCTTCCCCACCTCTGGTGGGCAACCTCATGATACCGGATGGCTTGATGGAAAGGAGGTAATCGATGTATTTGAAGATGGAGAGGAGGTTGTTCATTTGATCAAGGAGGAGATAAAGGAGAAAACGGAGGTAGAGGGAGAAATAAACTGGAAACGTCGCTTCGATCATATGCAACAACATACTGCTCAACATCTTCTCTCCGCTGTCCTTCTCGAGCTCTATCGCCTCCAGACGGTAGGTTTCCACCTCGGCTCCGAGGTTACCACTATCGATCTTCCTTTACCCAACCTCGAGGAGAGAGCACTTATTAAAGCAGAGGAGATGACAAATGAATTGATTACGCGTAACCTCGGAATAAGGGCTTATTTTATGCCCCGGGAGAAAATATCGGAGCTGAATTTGAGAAAAAAAGAGGAGATCCCTAAGGGTACCTTCCTCCGGGTAGTGGAGATAGAAGGGGTCGATCGCTCCCTCTGCTGTGGCACTCACCTCGCTCACACTGGGGAAATCGGGATGATAAAGATAATCCAAAAAGAGAAGGTGAAGGGGAACACTCGGATAGGCTTCCTCGCTGGTTTCCGCGCCTTAAGGGAATATCAACGGGAACATCAACTATTAAAAGAGCTTTCCTCAGAACTTAACTTTAGCTTTGATGAACTGAAAAAGGCGATAGAGAACCTCAAACTCAAAGGAAAAAGACTAAAGAGAGAGAATAAGGAATTAAGGAATAAGTTAGCGGACCTTCTGGCGGAGAGGATGATCAGCGAGGGGGAAGAAGAAGGAGATATTTTGGTATATTCTGGGATCTTAAAAGGTATAGATAGGGAAACCCTTAGGCTTTCGGTAATAAAAGGGGCGAACAAGAGAAAAGCGGTTCTTCTCGTCGGAGGGATAACGGGGGAAGAAGTTCATCTGATCTTCGCCTCCTCCAAAGGATTAGGTCTCCCAATGCACGAAGCTATGGAAAAGGTGGTGCCTCTAATAAAAGGAAAAGGCGGCGGTAGTAAGGAATTTGCCTCAGGTGAAGGAAACGATCCATCCCGGCTTGAAGAGGCGCTCCTATTAGCGAGAAAAACCTTAAGAATCGGTTAGTTTCTCCTCTCAAAAAAGGATAGGAGTCGGAGTGGTAAGCGATAGATCCTTTCCGAGAAACGGAGGAACCCTCTCTTCCATCCGGAAGAAGGGGGGTTATCCCAGAAGGTGCGATAGAAATTGGATCTTCCTAAAGTTCGGTATAGGATATGGGAGTAAAAAGCGATAAGGAGGGGAAGGTATCTATTTTTCTTCCTAAGGGTTATCTTTCTTCCCTCCCTTATCACCCCTTCAACCCTCCCTATGATAGCAGAAGAAGGGATATAGCCATCTATATCGAGAAGGACATCCCCTTTAATGACGAATTTCAGCTCACCATCCCCTTCTATTACCCTTATCACCCGATGAGAGAAGAGCTTTCCCTCCTTCATAAAAAGGACGATGTCCCCACGACTTATCTCTTTTGGGGGTATATAACGCACCTCCATCAGTTCGCCATCACGGATGGAATAACCCATACTCCTCCCCCGACATCTGAGGAAGAGGGGCTTCTTTCTCATTATCTCCCTTAGAAGCTCGGTTTCTACCTCTATGGGGATATCCCTTTTCATTCTGGCGATTTTTTCTTAATAAGCTGGGAATAAAGGAGGGAAAGGGTGGTATGATAATTTGTATATCGTTCCATTAGGATCCGATCGATCTCCCGCTCCAGTTTCCTTCGGAGCTCAATAAGTTTCTCCATAGGTAACGAGGTGAGATTGACCACCGGTCTATTGGTAAAATCTGGCCTTAAGCTGAGGAATTCCTTCACCCCTTTTATCTTCCCCCGTTTCACCGCCTCCATAAAAAGAGGAGTGCCCGGTATGGGAGTGAGATAGAAAAAATGGACCTGAGGAAAAACACTCCAGTAGGAAAGAGGGCGAAAGGCTTCATCGACAAACCTTATTGTATCCTCTACTGTCTCTTCATTCTCCTCAAACATCCCGATCATAAAGTACATTACTGGGGTAAGTCCGGCGTCAACCGTAGCTCTTATCGCCTCGATAGCTCGCTCTACCTTTACTCCTTTCTTAAAGGCATCGAGTATCCGCTGGCTACCACTTTCGATCCCATACCTTATTGAATAACAGCCAGCCTCTTTCATTTTACGGTACATCTCGAGGTCAGCGGTATTGACATGACCATTACAGGTCCAAAATATCTTCAAGCCCTCGCTAAGAACCCTCTCACAGAACTCCATCACTCGATCCTTATTGAAAGTGAAGATGTCATCCCAGAAGTAGAAATTGTTCAGCTTATATCTTTTATAAAGCTCCTTTATCTCCGCTATCAGGTTCTCTATTGAGCGAGCACGGATTTTGTTACCTTTAATATTATGGTCGCAATAGGTACATTGATAAGGACACCCTCTACTCCCTATAACCGCCATTTGCCCAGATACATAACGCTCCTTAGTGGAAAGATCAGGGTCGAAGAAAACATTCCTTCGATAAAACTCTATCGGAAAGAGATCCCAAGAAGGAAAAGGGATAGAATCGAGGTCCTCGAGAAACCGACGGGGCGAGGTGAAAATCGCCTCCCCTTCTTTCCTATAGGCAATCCCGGGAATGGAATCAAAGGTTCCCCCGGAAGCGATTGCTGAGAGAAGTTCCGGAGTAGTCTCTTCACCCTCCCCGATTACGATAAAATCAACCGGTAGTTGCTCCAACAGATAGCGCGGAATGGCGGTAGCTAAGCTTCCACCAAGAACTATCTTCGTCTCTGGATGATAATGCTCAAAGGCTCGGATAAGACCCTCAATGTACCCATAGTTCTTGATCATCCCAGTAATACCAACCACATCATAGCCTTTGGCAGAACGAATCTGAGCAACCGCTTTATTAAGAGAAACCTGGGGAGCATTAAGGTCCCATACCTCTACCTTTATCCGCCGGGAAAGAAGGGAAGAAGCAACATAAGCAAGGCCCAAGGGGAAACTGGGGACTATATCCTCTCCATAAGAGGGATTAATAAGAAGAACCTTCATTTCGTCTTAACTTCTTATCACTGCGCTACCCGGTCCCTTCCTCGGACAACAGGTCATTTGCGGTGTCTGAGTGGGGGTGTAGTTAAAGGTACATTGAAGAGCCGCTTCCTCAAATACCTTTTCCGAGGTAATTTTAGGTTTTTGATAGGGTTTTTTCGCCATTTTTCTCCCTCACCTTGTTCTCATTTTCTAATTTATTGACTATTTTTGCAATACGGCAAGCCTCCCGATAGGGAGAGCGGACATCCCCCTCCTCAAGCTCTGCCAGAGCAGGACAGCGGAGACATTTCAAAAAGAAGGGGCACTTTCTACATTCAGCGAGATCCGAAAGATGGATCTCCCGCAGTCTCAGAAAGATGGGGGATGAAGCCCAAATCTTAGAAAAATGATCTATTTTAAGGTCACCAGCTGCTCTAAGAAATTGGGCACAAGGGAAGACAAGCCCATTAGGGGAAATCCTTGCCGAGTTCACTCCCGCCCCGCAAGGATGAGTGGTAGCAAGATACTCCTCATCCATTGAGGGTTGCTCTTTAGATTCACAAACAGGATCTTCCCTGGTGGGAGTAGTCGTTTTGAATAGAAAATAAAGCTCCTCATCGGTTAATCGGAGTGAGAGGGGTGATCTATCTCCGTTATTCCTTGGGGAAATAATAACCGAACCGCGGAAGCCCGCGCCGATCTTCTCAACCAGATCCAGTAGTTCCCTGGCTTCATTAATATTTTCCCTCATCCAAAGCGTTTTCAACACCACCCTGACCCCCATCTCCTTAAGGAGCTTAGCACTTTCTATCGTTTTCTCAAACGATCCAGCTACCCTCGTTATCCTCTCGTGAGTGCGTGCTTTTGCTCCGTAAATGCTTATCTCCACTGACCAAGGGGAAAAGGAGGCTATTCTCTTAGCAATATCTCTGGTTATAAGAGTGCCGTTGGTGAAAATGGTGATAGCAAACCGTTTTTTTCTAAGGTACTCTACTATATCAAAGAAATCGCTTCTAAGAAGGGGCTCACCCCCAGTCAAGGTGAGAAAAAGGGTTCCTGCCTCAGCCAGATCGTTCGCTATCTCCTTTATCTTAGACAGGGGAAGCTCCTCCTCTTTCTCTCCAAGAAGATAACAATGGCGACACTCGAGATTACAGCGATAGGTGAGCTCCCAAATAATGGAAAAGGGCAGAGCCTTCTCCCTCGTTTTTGCGATAAAGTGGGATAAAACGCCCTCCTCAACCTTCATCTCCTGCCCCTTGTATTACGATTATTCCCTTCTCCTTTAGTTCCCCGAGGAACTCAAGCACATCTCTTTCTGCCTGTCTTTCATCTACTTCGTACTCTTCGCATATCTTGGCGATCAAATCGCCAACCTTTATCCCCGTGTCTATAAGCTCCCAAATTCTCGTTCCTACTTCGTTTAGGGTATGGATCACTCGGTCTTTAGCGGTGAGGATTATCGCCTCTCCCTGGATTACCCGAAAGGCGAGATCATCGCTCCGAGATACAAAGTCATCGGGCTTTATCATCGGCAATCACCTTCCATAATTCCCTCGTGGGCTTAAAATGAAGCTTATAACAGGGAACGCTCAAGATCAACTCCTCAGCTGTCCCCATAAACTCCTCGATTCGGGTAGAATCGGTTTCAAAAAGGAGGGAATTACTCACCACTTCTTTAAGAGAGAAGGGAAGAGAGGCTGGTTCAAGGTAATTCAGTTCATCCTTCTGGTTGAGAAATAAGGCACCAAGGGGAACACCGAAGTTTGCTCGAAACCTCCGGCTAAAACCGGCAAAGGGGGTGCCGAAAACCCAGAAGTCTCCATTCTTCTTAACCACCAATGAAAGTTCATCGGTCAAAACAGTGTAAGATGGAGGAGTAAGTTTGGCTATGGTGGACTTGCCGCTTTCTGAGGGACCAATGAACAACGCCCCCCTTCCCCCCATCCTAACCCCCGCAGAATGGATAAGTAAGCCTTTATGTCTCAAGCTCAATCGGGAAAAGAGGATCCTCATAAGGGAATCGAGAGCTGTTGGATTTATATCCTTAAACAAAGCGTACCCCACATCCCCATCCTCTCCAATAATGGCAAAAGCCCCTTGCAGATGGACGAGTGTCTCATTATCCCTTTTTAATAACTGTGGAGGCATATCCGGAGGCAGCTCCTCAAGACCAAGGTTTATAAGCTCCCTTTTGTACCTTTCTTTATCCACTTCTATTAAGATCGAATATTCCCCAACTCTATCATTTATAAATGGATGATAATAAGAACGCACACTCTTTAAGAAAGAAGGCGAGGAGAAGGATAAAGTAAGGCCTATCCCTCCAATATCTAAATTTAACCCCCTCTTTTTATTTTTTACAAATTGCCACATTTCCCTATCCAGTTTTAATTTTATCATACACCGTAGCTTAGGTCAATCGAACCTTTTTCTTCAATAGGTTAGCACACAAGTTTAACATCATAAAAAATATCTTCATTAACCGTAAAGGATAAGCAAGAAAAGAGAGTCTTGAATAAAGGGGGACCATCTCCCTCATTATTTCGGGACGAGGAAAGGCGGTTTCCAGAGCGAAATGAAATCGATTTCTAAAACCCTTTATTGAAAGAAGAAAAAGGAGATCGCCAAAATAGGGAAGAGGTGCAAAAGAAAGAAGCTTCCTATATCCTATCTCCTCGAGGAGATTCAAGGGTGGTTTCGTTAATGAATGGATTAAATCCTCTGAAATATTGGGGTTCAGATGGGTTTTAATAAAACCCAAGGAGAAGAGGAGGCTCCGGTCCAGATTTAGCCTTCCTGCTAACTTCCGAAGAACATCTAGGTCTAAATTGCTCAAACGAATTAGCTCGCTCAGATCGACGAACCAAATAAGACGGGAGAACGAATGCCTCTGGAGATGGGAAGCAAGATAGAGAAATTCATCCTCCGGGGAAAGGTAGAGGGCATAAGGGAAAGGACCCTCTTTAGTCCTTGCTTTCTCCCAAATCTCATTTATATCGAAGGAGAAGACAAACCTCCTCGCTTTAATCCGGCTCACATTACCGAGCTCTTGATGGATGTCGAGCAGAAGCTCTCCATCGGAAAAAAGATGGGTGTATCTTCCCACCTGTTCGAACCCGAGCTCGGCAATGATCGAGACTACTCTATCCATATCTCCTTCTCTTATCAAGAGGTCAACATCACCTATTGGGCGAAGCCCGGGATCAGGATAAAGGGTTCCGATAAGGGCAATGCCTTGTAGGAGAATAAAATCTACACCCTTCTTGGCAAATATCTCTCCTATCTCAGCGAAAGCTTGTAGGGTAAACTCATTCGTTCGCTTTGTGCGCCAATAAAGCGCTTTTAGGGTATCAACTACCTTTTGAGGTATCCCCTTATCTTTAAGGTTGTGATAAAGAAGAGGAGCCACTCCCTCTATTTCTGCCCGCTTCACCAACAGCTCCCAATCAAGCGGGGAGTTTAGAAGCCTCCTCAAATCCCTCTCAAGCTCTGGGGTTAGCTCAAGGTGGGAACAAGCAAGGATTAAGCTCTCCTCCCTGGAGAGAGATAGAAGATCTCTTTTTATCATCATATCCTACAGAGAGGTAAAATAAAATGGTGGGCGGTACTGGACTTGAACCAGTGACCTTTGGCTTGTCGAGCCAACGCTCTCCCAACTGAGCTAACCGCCCACACTCTCTTTTGGATTATAGGGAGAAGGGCGCTCTTTTGTCAAGGATATTTCGATAGGCGATGATTGAGGAGAAGATGTAGGTTGACAACCGAATTATTCCTTTGCTAATATGGGTGGGCTTTTTATTTGGTTCGTTAAAGAGAAGACGGAAATGGAAGAGATAAAGATAGAACTTAGCGGGGGCAAAGAAATAACCGTTTCCAAAGGAACCACCCTTAAGGAGGTCGCCTCCTTAGTCGGAATTGTGGATGCTATCGCAGCGAAGAGCGGAGAAGGGAGGTTGATCGATTTGTCCTCCTCGTTAACTACCAGCGCCCGAGTGGAGTTCATCACCCCCTCTTCACCGGAGGCAGTGGAGATACTTCGCCATTCTGCTGCCCATGTGCTTGCCCAAGCGGTTTGTGAGCTGTTCCCTGGAGTAAAGGTAGGCATTGGACCCGCCATCGAGGACGGTTTCTATTACGACTTCTTGAAAGATACCCCCTTCACCCAGGAAGATTTGAAGAGGATAGAGAAGCGAATGAGGGAGATAATCTCCGCAGACATTCCCATAAGGAGAAAGGAGCTTACCAAGGAAGAAGCAATAAAGCTATTCTCAGATATGGGACAGGATCTCAAGGTAGAGCTCATCGAGGAAAGAGGCGGCGAGGTGGTAAGCGTCTATGAACAGGGAGGGTTCATAGATTTCTGTCGCGGACCCCATCTCCCCTCGACCGGATTTATCAAGGCGGTAAAGGTGCTCAAATCCTCAGGCGCATATTGGAAGGGAGATGAGCGGAACCCAATGCTTCAAAGGATCTACGGCACCGCTTTCTTTTCGGAAGAGGAGCTCGAAGAATACTTAAATAAGGTTGAAGAGGCAAAAAAAAGAGATCACCGCCTTTTAGGCAAAGAGCTCGAGCTCTTCTCCATCCCAGAGGAAGGCGGTCCTGGTCTGGTATACTGGCATCCCAGAGGGGCGATGATCTACCAGATCATCGAGGATTTCTGGAAGAAGGAGCATCTCGCCCGAGGGTATAAGCTCGTCAAAACCCCCCATATTGCTCGAGCAGATCTCTGGAAGGCTTCAGGCCATTATGAATTTTACCGTGAGTTTATGTATACCCTTTCTATCGAGGACGAGGAATATGTGCTCAAACCGATGAATTGTCCTCTCCACATCCTTATCTATAAATCAAAGCGGAGAAGCTACCGCGAACTTCCCATCCGGTTTGCGGAGATGGGCACAGTGTATCGCTACGAGCGTTCTGGCGTCCTCCACGGTACTCTCCGGGTGCGAGGATTCACTCAGGATGATGCCCATATTTTCTGTACCCCAGAGCAACTTCCGGAGGAGATCTTGGGTGTCCTTGATTTAGCCAATCATATCCTCTCAACCTTCGGTTTTGATAGGTTTGATGTCGAACTTTCGGTGAGAGACCCAGCCAAAAAGGAAAAATACGCGGGAAGTGATGACGAATGGCTGCAGGCGGAGAATGCTCTCGAGCAAGCCCTAAAAAAACGGGGAATCTCCTACCGCCGGATGGAGGGAGAGGCGGTATTTTACGGTCCCAAAATAGATATTAAGTTGATCGATTCTTTGGGGAGAGGATGGCAGGCAACTACCATCCAGTTCGATTTTAATCTCCCTCGTCGGTTAGGGGTTTATTACATCGGTTCCGATTCTAAAGAGCATCCGGTATTTATGGTTCATAGGGCGATACTCGGTTCGCTTGAGCGGTTTATCGGCACCCTGATAGAGCATTATAAGGGTGCTTTCCCCGTGTGGCTTTCGCCGGTTCAAATAATTGTCATTCCAATCGCGGATCGGCACCACCCTTATGCCCGCAAGGTAGCCGAGGTCCTCAAGAAGGAGGGCCTAAGGGTGGAGATTGATGATCGCTCGGAAAAGGTAGGTTATAAGATCCGGGAGGCACAGCTTGCTAAGATACCCTTTATGCTGATTCTGGGGGATAAAGAGGAGGCTGAGGGAAATGTGGCGGTGAGAAACAGGTTGAAGGGAGATATTGGCAGATTTAGCTTGGAGGTTTTCATCTCCGAGATAAAAGACCTTATTGACAAGAAGGCTCTGACTCCCTAAACTAAAAAGGGGAGGTGATTGCATATTCAACATCGAGATTTAAGGATTAATCATCAGATAAGGGCAAAAGAAGTAAGAGTAGTAGACGAGTCAGGTAAGCAGATAGGGATAATGCCTATTGAGGAAGCGAGAGCGCGGGCAGAAGAAGCAGGGCTTGATTTAGTGGAAATAGCGCCAAATGCAGATCCCCCTGTTTGCAAGATAATAGATTACGGGAAATTTAAGTACCAACTAAGCAAAAAAGCACAGGAGGCGCGAAAGAATCAGAAAACGACACAGCTTAAGGAGATAAAATTCCGCCCTAAGATAGATGAGCATGACTATCAGTTTAAGAAGAACCATATAATAAGGTTTCTCACTGCTGGTCATATGGTAAAGGTTACCGTGATGTTTCGAGGAAGGGAGATGGTTCATACCGAGATGGGGAGGAGGATTTTGGATCGGCTCATCGTGGATTTAGAAGAATTGGCTCGGGTGGAGCGGGAACCGAAGTTGGAAGGAAGAAATATGTCGATGATCTTCGCTCCTAAAAAGAAATAATCCTTTTCCCCAAGAAACAACCGTTTTCTTGAAGGGGAAAAAGGTTTTTTTTTGAAAAAGTGAAAGGGAGATGAACTAATGCCTAAGATGAAAACACAAAGAGGGGCGGCAAAGCGATTTAGGTTCACCGCCCGGGGTAAGGTGGTGCGGAATAAGGCTTATGACAGCCATCTTCTCACCAAGAAGAGCGCTAAGAGGAAAAGAAATTTAGGTAAGAAAGAGATAATCACTACCCCTGGGGAGGTAAAACGGGTAAGAAAGATGCTCCCCTATGGGTAGCTATTGGGAAGCCGTCTAAATGGATATGAGGTGCCAGGATGCCGAGGGTAAAAAGAGGAAGTAACCATCTTAAAAGAAGAAAGAAGATCCTAAAGCTCGCCAAGGGTTATTACGGAGCAAAGAGCAAGCTCTACCGGACGGCGGCTGAGGCAGTAGATCGCGCCTTGGCCTATGCTTATCGCGACAGACGGGTAAAAAAGCGCGATTTCCGCAAACTCTGGATAGTGAGGATAAACGCTGCTTGTAGGACCAATGATCTGAGTTATTCCCGATTCATCTGTGGCCTCAAGAAGGCGGGGGTAACTCTCGATCGAAAGGTCTTGGCTGATATGGCGGTATCCGATCCTGATGGGTTTAGCCGTTTGGTAGAAGTAGCGAAAAACGCCCTTTCCTGAGCCAAGGGTGATAAAGGTGCGCGAAAGGATCGTCAGGATAAAGGAGGAGTTCATTCAGGAGACGAGCTCGGAATCTGCCCCTCTCAAAGTGGAGGAGCTAACTGCTAAATATTTAGGGAGAAAACGAGGGGTGATAACCGAGCTTATAAAGGAGCTTTCAAAGCTGCCAAAAGAACTCCGTCCGGAGATGGGGAGAGCGATAAATGAACTCAAGCGATTTGCCGAGGATAAACTCGCTGAACTTGAGGTTAAGAAAAAGGAACTCATAAGGAAAAAAGAAGAGAGGGAAAGGAGAATAGACATCACCCTTCCCGGAAGGATACCAGAAGTAGGAAAAGCCCACCCTATAATGGTTATTAAAGAGAAGATAGAGCGTATCTTCCTCGATATCGGTTACACCATAGAGGAGGGTCCGGAGATAGAGACCGATTATTATAATTTCGAAGCCTTGAATATGCCTCCAGAGCATCCAGCACGGGATAGCTGGAGCACCTTCTTCATCACCGGAAAAACTATGCTCCGAAGCCACACCTCCCCTGTTCAGATACGGACGATGGAAAGGAAAAAACCTCCTATCAGGATAATAATACCAGGAAGGGTGTATCGTCCTGACTGGGACATCCGTCATACCCCGATGTTCTATCAACTGGAAGGCTTGGTGGTAGATGAAGGTATAACCTTTGCCGACTTCAAGGGTACGATGGAATACTTCCTAAAGAGGCTCTTTGGGGAGAAAACGAGGACCAGGTTCCGCCCCAGTTTTTTCCCCTTTACCGAACCCTCAGCAGAGGTGGATATCGCTTGCTTCTCCTGTAACGGTAGTGGCTGTCGCCTCTGTGGTGGAAGCGGTTGGATCGAGATCCTCGGCTCGGGGATGGTCGATCCCTTCCTCTTTGAGAAGGTGGGCTACGATCCAGAGCGATACACTGGATTTGCCTGGGGAATGGGGCTCGATAGGATAACCCTCCTTTTGTATGGTATTGAGGATACGAGACTGTTTTACGAAAACGATCTAAGATTAATATCGCAATTTCCCGACTACTAAGATGAAGGCATCATTAAACTGGCTTAAGGACTACATCAAGATAGAAATCGAACCGAGCCAACTCGCCGAGCGGTTAAGTATGATAGGGCTGGCGGTGGATGCGGTAGAGCGCGTTGGCGATGACTACATCTTCGAGATAGATGTAACCACCAACAGACCAGACTGCCTCAACCATATCGGGATCGCTCGGGAGTTATCCGCCCTTACTGGCAAGGAACTTACCCTACCCTCCACAAGTTACCGGGAAGTGGGATCACCCATCGAGGAGGATGTCTCGGTTGAGATCGCCTATCCTGAGGGATGCTTTCGTTACTCTGCCCGTTTAGTTCGTGGGGTAAAGGTAGGACCTTCCCCTTCGTTCATCAGGGAAAGACTTCAAGCAGTGGGACTTCGTCCAGTAAACAATGTGGTAGATATAACCAACTATGTCCTCCTTGAATTGGGCCATCCCCTCCATCCGTTTGATCTCGCTAAGGTTAAAGAAGGACGCATCATTGTTCGTCGAGCAAAGAAGAAAGAAACGATCATCACTCTGGATGGAGTTGAACGCACTCTTCCTGAGGGAACTGTGGTCATCGCTGATCCAGAAAAAGCTATAGCTATCGGGGGTATTATGGGGGGGGCAAACAGCGAGATTACTGAAGGGACCACCGATGTCCTCATTGAGAGTGCTTATTTTGATTCCATTTTAGTCAGGCGTGCAACTCAGAGATTGGGACTTTCCACTGAAGCCTCTTATCGCTTCGAACGGGGAGCAGATCCAGAGATAACCCTCAAGGCTCTTGATAGGGTCTGCGCTCTGCTCGAAAAATACGCTGGGGGTGAGGTGGCCCCTGGTTTCATCGATGTTTATCCTCAAAAAGCAAAAGAGAAGGAAACGATAATCCGATTGCCCCGCTTGAATAGCTTCCTTGGGATAGAAATTCCTGAATCTTTCGTGGTCTCCGTTCTTGAACGTTTGGGCTTCAAGCTTCAGAAGAAAGAGACGGGTGTTTATCAAGTGAGGATCCCCAGCTTTCGGGTGGATGTTTTTCGCGAAGTGGACCTCTTCGAGGAAGTGACCAGATTTTACGGATATGATCGAATCCCCTCCCGGATGCCCTCATTTACTGGAGAAGAGGTAACCACAAACATAAAGTATGAACGAGAGAGATTAATAAGAAGATTACTCCTTGGAGCAGGTTATTACGAGGTTATGACCTACAGCTTCATTGCTCCCGATGAGAATAGACTCTTCAGCTTCCATCCGGAGAGGGAGCTTCGGATCCAAAACCCCATCTCCGAAAATATGGCAGTGATGCGGGGCAGCATGCTACCGGGGCTCTTAAATACTCTCCGCTACAACCTCGCCCGAGGAAAAAGAAACATCCGCCTATTCGAATTGGGAAGGGTCTTCTTCGAAAGAGAGAAAGGAGAGCTACCTGAAGAACGGGAAACCTTGGGGTTAGCCATAACCGGCTTGACCGGAGAAAAATTTTGGAAGGATAAAGAACGGGAGGTCGACTTTTTCGACATCAAGGGGATCGTTGAGCTTATCTTCAACCGGTTGACCTTTAAAGATATCCGTTTTATCGCCAAGGAGATCCCTTTCCTCCATAAAGGCCAATCAGGGGTAATCCTGTTTGAAGGGGAGGAAATAGGAAGAACAGGCTTACTCAAGCCGGAGATCGCCGAGAGATATGAAATACCTCCTGCAACCTTTGTGGCAGAGTTTTATCTCGATACGATCTACCAACTCCCCCCACTCGAAGTAAGATACAAACCGCTTCCTAAGTTCCCTTCGGTGAGGAGAGATATTTCGCTCATATTCTCCGAGGGGGTTAGCTATGAGATGATAGTCTCCACTATTTCTTCCCTGTCTATTCCCATCCTCACTCAGCTTCGGGTGATCGATCTCTATCGGGGTAAAGGCATCCCCGAAGGGGCGAAAAGTATAACTTTAAGCCTCTACTATCAGCATAAGGAACGCACCCTTACGGAAAAAGAGGTAGAAGAGGCGAATCAACGGATAATATCCCACCTCGAGAAAGAGCTTGGAGCAAAACTCCGCTTTAGCGATGGGTAAATTCCCTATGGACCCGCTTATAGAGCGTCTTAATTCTCTTGAAAAGAAGCTATCTCAAATGGTAGAATATATCAAAAGAGCCAAGCGGGAAAGAAACGAAGCCTTTTGTAAGGTGGAAGAATTAACGGCTCTTTTAAGAAACAAGGAACAAGCTCTTAAAGAGCTTACGCAAACAAAAGAAAGGGAGTTAAAACTGAGGGAAAACCTAAAAAGATTTGAAGAAGAAAGGGAGAAAATTAAATCGAAGATAAAGACGATACTAAGAGAGATTTCAGAACTGGAGAAAAAACAGGGAATATAAGCCAACTTGCCGATGCTATGAGAGGGGAGCGGAATACTCCAATAGAGGTTGAAATTGGGGGACAAGTTTATCGAATCCAGGGGGTAGGCAGTAAGCGATATCTTATGGAGCTCGCCTCATATGTAGACAGGAAGATCCAAGAGATCGCAGAAGCAACACAAGCGGTTGATTCGGTAAAACTGGCTGTTCTTGCTGCCTTGAATATTGCCGATGAATACTTCCGGATGAAAAAGGATTATCAACTTCTTTGTCGAAAAGCGCTTGATAAGTTGGAACGAATGGAGAACCTATTAGCTGAGGTAGGGAAAGAGTGAGTTTTACCAATCGAATAAAGAGAAAAGTATTATGCTTTCTCCCCTACGAAGCCGGCGTTGAGATGAGAAAACTGAGCCAACACCTCTGAAATGGGAGTCCGGGTCTTTTCACGGTGTGCAAGCCCTCCTCCTCTTTATGAGAGGGAAGCCTAAAGTGAAAAGCAGGACACCCACCTGGGAGACCAGGTTCAGATGATTATCTCAACGCAGCTCCGTGGGGGAGTTTATATTTAAACCTTGCAAGTGCTTCCCCAGAGGCAAAGTGGTTTTATATTCCCCTCGGAAGATTTCCACGAAAATATTATGAGCGTTGAGAAAGGGGTGAGAAGAAGGTGAAGGGTTACTTGATAGAACTACTAATCGCACTAGCAGTAGGTTTTGGCTTTTTTCTCACTTGGTACTTAGTGAGAAAATACAAGATAAACGAGATCATAAAGGAAGCGAAGAAAAAAGCAGAACAGATAATCGAAGAAGCAAAAAGAGAAGGAGAAACCTTAAAGAAAGAAGCTGCCCTCGAAGCGAGGGAGCAGATGATAGCTTTGAAAGCTGAAACCGAGGAACAACTTAGAATAAGAAGGAGAGAGCTCCAAAGCTATGAGAGGAGGCTTCAGCAACGCGAAGAGCAATTGGAGCGGAAGAATTACCAGCTTGAAGTCAAAGAGCGGGATTTGCGGGAAAAAGAGAAACGAATCTCTTACAATGCTCAAAAAATAGCCAAGATGGAGCAGAGATACAACCGTCTCATCCGAGAACAAGAAGAGCAATTGGAGCGGATTTCGGGAATGAGCGTGGAGGAAGCAAAAGAAGCGTTGATGAAGATCATAGAGGAAGACGCGAAAAAGGAAGCAGCGAAGATAGTAAAAAGCATCGAAGAAGAAGCAAGGGAACAGGGGCTCGCTAAGGCGAAGGAGATAATTGCCCAAGCAATCCAGCGTTGTGCTTCAGAACATGTAGTGGAGACGACCGTATCGGTAGTGGACCTTCCCAATGACGATATGAAGGGGAGGATCATTGGTCGTGAGGGAAGAAACATCAGAGCTTTAGAGATGGCTACCGGAATTGATCTAATAATAGACGACACACCGGAAGCGGTGATCATATCGAGCTTCGATCCTCTTCGTCGGGAGATAGCTAAGGTATCTCTCGAAAGGCTTATCGCCGATGGGAGGATACATCCCGCCCGAATCGAGGAGGTGGTGGAAAAGGTAAAAGCTGAGTTCGAAGAAAAGATGAAAAAGGAAGGAGAGACCGCAGCACTCGATCTCGGGATCCAAGAGGTCCATCCGGAACTGCTCAAACTATTGGGCAAACTTTATTACCGCACCTCCTATGGTCAAAATACCCTTCAGCATTCTAAAGAGGTAGCCATTTTAGCTGGCTTGATGGCGGTGGAGCTTGGGGCAGATGTTCAGGTAGCGAAACGGGGAGGGCTTCTGCACGATATAGGGAAGGCAATAGATCGAGAAACCGAGGGGACTCATACCAAGTTGGGAGTGGACATCTTAAAGCGATATGGAGAGGACCCCCGGGTGATCCACTGTGTTGAGGCACACCATTCCGATGTCGAACCCCAAACAATAGAGGCGGTATTGGTCCAGGCTGCAGACACCCTTTCCGCTGCCCGTCCCGGTGCTAGGCGGGAGATATTGGAAAACTATATCAAGCGGTTGGAAAAACTTGAGAGTATTGCCGATTCTTACCATGGGGTATCAAAAGCTTACGCCATCCAGGCAGGAAGAGAGGTTCGAATAATAGTCGAGAGCGATAAGGTAACTGACGATGAGGCAATCTGGCTCTCCAAAGATATCGCCCGGCGGATAGAAAGGGAACTCGATTATCCCGGCGAGATCAAAGTCACCGTGATACGGGAGACAAGGGCGATAGATTATGCTAAATGAAGGCGGGGTTTAATGAATATCCTCTTTATAGGCGACATAATGGGAAAACCGGGGAGGCGTGCTCTAAAAGAGCAATTCCAAAAGCTGATCGACGAGTTCAATATAGACTTCACCATAGTGAATGTAGAAAATGCTGCTGGTGGCTTTGGGATAACCCCCAAAATAGCTGAGGAGTTTCTTTCCTTGGGAGCGAATGTCCTCACTTCGGGTAATCACATCTGGGATCGACGAGAGATATACGAGTACCTGGAAAAGGAACCGAGACTCCTCAGGCCGGAAAACTACCCCCCAGAGAGCCCAGGGAAGGGGATCTATTTAGGTAAAGCGGCTGATGGAAATCTGATAGGAGTAGTAAATTTGCTTGGCAAAACCTTTATGCGCTGTTTCGAATGTCCCTTTCGGGCAGCAGAGCGAATCACCTCGGAGCTAAAGGAGATAACCAACATCGTGGTAGTCGATTTCCACGCTGAGGCGACTTCGGAGAAGGTAGCTATGGGGTGGTTTCTCGATGGGCGGGTCAGCGCAGTGATCGGCACTCATACCCATGTTCAGACCGCTGATGAGCGGGTGCTGCCCGGAGGAACCGCTTACATCACCGATGTAGGTATGACCGGACCCCACGATTCAGTAATCGGAATAAAGAAGGAAATAGCTATCGAGAGGTTTCTCACCTATCTTCCCAATCGATTTGAGGTGGCTAAGGGGGATGTTCGACTCTCGGCAGTGGTTATCGAGATCGACACAGAAACCGGGCTTTCCCGAACGATTAAAAAAATCCAATATCCTATAGCTTCCAAAACCGAGCAAGAGGGAAACGAGGGATTATAGATGGAAGACCTTCCCGGATGGGAGAGGAAAATATATTCCGTCTCCGAGTTAAATAGACTGGTTCGTTTTCAACTTGAGACTGAGTTTCCCAATATCTTTGTCGAAGGGGAGATATCCAATCTCCGTTCCCCCATATCAGGACATCTCTATTTCACCTTGAAAGATGAATTTTCCCAACTAAAGGCGGTTATGTTTCGAAGTTACACCGAACTCCTCCGGTTCGTACCAGAAGATGGGATGAAGGTCATCGCTCAGGGAACCCTCACCCTTTATGAGCCGAGGGGAGAATATCAACTGAATGTATCCCTTCTCGAGCCAAAAGGGATAGGTGCTCTTCAGCTCGCCTTGGAACAGCTAAAAAGAAAGCTAAAAGCAGAGGGATTGTTCGATGAAAAGCACAAGAAAAAGATCCCCCTTTATCCTAAGAAGATCGGGATCATAACCTCCCCCACCGGTGCCGCCATAAGGGACATCTTGAGGATAATCAAGCGAAGATTCGCTGAGGTCGAAATTTTAATCTTCCCTACCCGGGTTCAGGGAGAGGAGGCGGCAAGGGAGATAGCCTTTGCCATCGAGTATATGAATACGAGGGATGATATTGATGTTCTCATCTTAGCAAGGGGTGGTGGCTCTTTCGAAGATCTGCTTCCGTTCAACGATGAGACCGTTGCCCGAAAGATATTCGCCTCTCGCATCCCAGTGATATCAGCGGTAGGACATGAGATAGACTATACCATCGCCGATATGGTCGCCGATCTACGCGCCCCTACCCCATCTGCTGCTGCCGAGCTGGTGGTTAGAAATAAAGAGGAGGTCATTGAAAATCTAAGAAGCCTCGAACAGCGGTTGATAAACTCCTTCTCATACATCCTCGAAATTAAGCGAAGAAAAACGACTGAGCTTATGAACCGCCCTGCCCTCCTTTCGCTGCCTGGCACCCTTAGTCAGTATCTCCAGCGGGTAGATGAGCTTCACTATCGTCTATCTGCCAATCTCGAGGGTTTCATCCATACAATACAAACCCGTCTCTCCTTAGCCAATAAGGGATTAAGGAGGATAGACCTCAAACGGATGATAGGTGAAAAACGAAAAGAGATTCAGCTTTATCTCACGAAGATATCGAACCTTACCGAGGGTTCCTTCAGGGAAAAGGAGAAAGTTATCAGTACCTTGGGGGGGAAATTGGAGAGCCTTAACCCAACCGCTATCTTAAACCGAGGATATGCCATCTGCACCAAATCAAAAGAAGAAAAGCCGCTTCTCGCCGCCTCCCAAGTGAAGTCAGGGGAAAGGGTCAATGTAAGGCTCTCTTTGGGCAAACTCGGTTGTACCGTTGAGGAAACCTTTCTTGGGGAAGGCTAATGAGTAATAAAAAGAAAGAAAAGAGCTTCGAAGATGCTTTAAAAAGACTGGAAGAAATAGTCGCCCTCCTTGAAAAAGGGGGGCTAAGTCTTGAGGAATCCCTCTCCCTCTTCGAGGAAGGGGTTAACCTCTCCCGTTTCCTCCATAAAAAGCTGAAGGAGGCGGAAAGGAAAGTGGAGATACTAAAGCAGACCGAAACTGGCGATTTTACCGAAGCCCCATTCGAAGAAGGGATAGAGGAGGAAGAATAGAGCGAAAGATGAATTTAGCTTCCTATCTGGCATCAAAAAAAGAAAAAATAGACAGGACTCTTGACACTATATTACCCAAGCCAGATGAGTACCCCGAGATCATCCACCGGGCGATGCGGTACTCGGTCTTTGCCGGAGGGAAAAGACTCCGTCCTATCCTCGCCCTCGCCTCCGCCGAGGCGGTCGGCGGTAAGGAGGAAGAAATACTCCCCATCGCCTGTTCCCTGGAATTGATCCATACCTACTCCCTCATCCATGATGACCTCCCAGCGATGGATAACGACGACTTCCGCCGAGGGAAGCCAACCTCCCACCGGGTTTTCGGCGAAGCAATAGCCATCTTAGCTGGCGATGCCCTTTTAACCCTTGCCTTCGAACAGTTGGCGGCAGTTCCAGAAGATCTGGTACCCCCCAAAAGAAAGATAAAAGTAATAAAAGAGATAGCTTCTGCCTCCGGTAGCCGAGGAATGGTGGGAGGACAGGTGGTCGATATCGAATCTGAGGGGAAAAAGGTAAACCTTCCCACTGTAACCTACATCCACCAAGCGAAAACAGGAAGATTGATCACCGCCTCGGTACGAATAGGAGGCATTGTAGCAGGTGCCACTCCCTCTCAGCTCGATGCCCTCTCCGTCTATGGAGAAAATGTTGGTCTTGCCTTCCAGATAATCGACGATATCCTCGACATCACCGGCTCCAAGGAGAAGTTGGGGAAAGAGGTTGCCAAGGACGCTATCCGAGGTAAGGCTACCTATCCTGGGGTAGTAGGTATTGCAGAAGCAAAAAAACGGGCTTTTGAAGCGGCAGAGGAAGCGATAAAGGCTCTCTCTCAATTTGGGGAGGCTGCCCGCCCCCTTAGAGAGATAGCAAAGTTCATTATCTCCCGGGAGACATAACTTTGCCTATTCGTCACTATTTGAGGTATGATATAAGAAGGAGTCCGTTAAGATGGAGAAAAGGATGCTGGAGAAGATAAATTCGCCTCAAGACCTAAAAAAACTCTCCATAAACGAGCTTGCCCAACTTGCCAAGGAGATACGGGAATTCATCATCGATGTGGTATCGAAAACTGGAGGACATTTAGCATCAAATCTTGGTGCTGTGGAACTAACATTAGCCCTCCATTATGTTTTCGACTTCAGTAAGGATAGAATCATTTGGGATGTAGGACATCAGACCTATACTCATAAGATAATAACTGGGAGAAGGGAAAAGTT
This sequence comes from Acidobacteriota bacterium, assembly GCA_021161905.1. Taxonomy (NCBI): domain Bacteria; kingdom Pseudomonadati; phylum Acidobacteriota; species Acidobacteriota bacterium. Next base: position 71,848 of record JAGGZT010000009.1, read on the forward strand.
CCCCACCTTAAGGCAATATGGAGGAATAAGCGGCTTCCCGAGAAGAGAGGAAAGTCCCTACGATCACTTCAACACGGGACACAGCAGTACTTCTATCTCAGCAGCGCTTGGGATGGCAGCTGCCAGGGATTACAAGAAAGAAAACCATTATGTGGTAGCGGTGATCGGCGATGGGTCAATGACCGCAGGTTTGGCTCTCGAAGGACTAAACCAAGCAGGGTATTTGGGGAAAAACCTGATCCTCATCCTAAACGATAACGAGATGTCCATCTCCCCCAATGTGGGTGCCATTTCGAGGTATCTCCATCAAATCATAACAGGTCAGGTTTACAACAAGCTGAAGGAAGATATTAAAACCCTCCTTGGCTTTATCCCGGTATTCGGGGAACAGATGATCCGTTTTGCTCACAGTATCGAAGAGGCGGTTAAACGGATATTCGTACCCGGTATGCTGTTTGAAGAGCTTGGTTTCAAATATATAGGACCGGTGAAAGGTCATAATCTCCCTCAACTCATAGAGGTTTTGAACGAGATAAAAAAGATAGAGGGACCAATCCTCCTCCATATAACAACCAAAAAGGGGAAAGGGTATCCTCCAGCAGAGAAGAGCCCCACCCTTTTCCATGGAGCCTCTCCCTTCGTAATAAAAGATGGGACATTTATCAAAAAGAAAGACGCTCCTCCCACTTACACCAAGGTCTTCGGTGAGACGATAACAGAATTAGCCGCCAAAGACAAAAATATCATCTGTATAACCGCAGCAATGCCAGAAGGAACTGGTCTTAACAAGTTCGCTGAGAAATTTCCCGATCGTTTCTTCGATGTAGGGATAGCGGAACAGCATGGTATAACCTTCGCTGCAGGCTTGGCCTGTGAGGGTTTGAAACCAGTGGCTGCGATATACTCTACCTTTCTCCAACGAGCGCTTGACGAGGTCCTTCACGATGTGTGCCTGATGGACCTTCCGGTTACCATCGCTATGGACCGGGCTGGTATCGTCGGCGATGACGGACCAACCCACCATGGGCTCTACGATCTCTCCTACCTCCGCTCCCTCCCCAACATAATAATCATGGCGCCCAAGGATGAAAATGAACTAAAGCATATGCTTTATACCGCCATAGAAACGCCTCATCCTGTAGCTATCAGATATCCTCGAGGAGAAGCGGTGGGGGTACCATTGGACCCTGAATGTAAACTCCTACCTATTGGACGGGGGGAAATACTTCGGGAGGGAAAGGAGTTAGCGATTTTCGCCATTGGCCATATGGTGTACCCCTCTTTGGAAGCGGCGGAACGCCTATCCAAGGAAGGAATTGAGGCTTTCGTGGTCAACGCTCGGTTTGTAAAACCCCTTGATGAGGAACTCATCTCCCAATTGGCGAGTAAGGTCACCTTGGTCGTCACTGTGGAAGAGAATTCACTTCTCGGCGGATTTGGGAGTGCAATCTGTGAACTCCTTGCAGACACCAATGTAAGAGAACCGAGGATATTACGAATTGGAGTGCCCGATGAGATAATCCCCCACGGCTCCCAGCATATCCTGCGTCATAGATTGGGGCTTGATGGGGAGGGGATCTACCGTCGAATATCAAAGTTCCTGAAAGAAACAGAAAAAAACAAATAGAAGCTATGGGAAAAGAGCGAGCAGACCTCCTCCTCGTGAGGAAGGGTTTGGTGGAAACTCGAGAGAAAGCAAAAAGGCTCATTATGGCAGGAGCGGTAAAAGCAGGGGAGAAAAGGATAAAAAAGCCGAGCGAGCTCATAGAAGAAAACGAAGAGCTCAAAGTAACAGAAACGCTCCCTTATGTAAGCCGAGGGGGGATCAAACTTGCTTTTGCCCTCGATCATTTCGGAATAGAGATCCGGGGGAAGGTGGTACTCGATGTGGGCGCCAGTACCGGAGGCTTCACCGATTGTCTTATAAAGCGGGGGGCAAAAAAGGTTTACGCCCTTGATGTGGGCTATGGTCAGCTCGACTGGCGCCTTCGCAAAGACCCAAGGGTAGTACCGATCGAAAGGCAAAACATACGCTACTTTATCAAAGAACAACGGCCCCAACCGGTGGATCTCATCACAGTGGATGTCTCCTTCATCTCCCTAAAGAAAGTTCTCCCCCACCTTATCCCTCTCGTCATAGAAGGAGGGGAGATCCTCTGCCTGATCAAACCCCAATTTGAGGTGGGAAAAGAAGAGGTAGAGAAGAAAGGGATTATCAAAACACCGGAAAAACATAAAAAAGTGGTTGAGGAAATATCCATATTTGCTCAAAATATTGGGTTGGTGAGTAAGGGAATCATCCCTTCACCCATTCTCGGGGTTAAAGGAAATAAGGAGTTCTTTATCTATCTGGTAAAGCCAAAAGGGTAAGGTACCGATGGAGATAAGATGTGCGGGAATCATAGCCAAGCCAAAAGCAGAGGTGGCAAAGAAGGTCATCGCTGAGCTCCTCAGCTGGCTAAAGGAAAAGAAAATAGAGGTTATCTTCGACAATCAAACCGCTGCCCTTGCTGAGGGGGTTACCGGCGAATCACGAGAGATCCTTGCCAATAAAGCTGACCTTATCATCGTATTGGGAGGTGATGGAACCCTTTTAAATGTCGCTCATTCGATAAAGGGAAGCAAAACCCCTATCCTGGCAGTAAATTTAGGGAGTATGGGCTTTCTCACCGAGGTGAGTTTGAACGATCTTTATCCCATGCTCACCAAGGTACTTGAGGGAGAATATCGCCTTGATCCGCGGATGATGCTATACTCCCGCCTCTTTCGCCATAGTGAGGAGATGCTCAGCTATCATGTGCTCAACGATGTAGTGATAAACAAGAGTGCTCTCGCCCGGATAATAGACATAGAGGTACGCATAGATGGCCACCTGGTAACTGTGTTTAAATCGGACGGACTAATCATTGCTACTCCTACCGGTTCAACCGCTTACTCCTTAGCCGCGGGAGGTCCTATAATCTTTCCCAGTATGGAGGCGGTCATAATAACCCCTATCTGCCCCCATAGTCTCACTAATCGATCATTGGTAGTGCCGCCCGATTCAACCATCGAAGCGACCTTAAAAACCACCGATGAAGAGGTCTACCTCACCCTCGATGGACAAGAGGGACTATTCTTGAGACCAGGAGATAAAATAGAGATAGTAAAAAGCCCGCATATTCTTTACCTCATCCATTCACCCCGGAAGAACTATTTTGAAGTATTAAGAAACAAACTAAAATGGGGCGAAAGATAAGACGAGGTTAGCAATGGAGATAACTAAAAGAGAGAAGGGAGAAGTGACTATCCTCGATATAAAGGGAAAGATGGCACTTGGTTATAATGAAGGAGCATTGAGGGAAGAAATAGAAGATCTCCTTAAAGAAGGAAAAAGAAAGATCATAATAAACCTATCTGAAGTAAGTTATATGGATAGCACAGGTGTGGGAGAGTTGGTGAGCTCTTTTAGGGAAGCGAAAAATCGCGAAGCAGTGATCAAGATAATTAATGTAGGAAATAAGGTTTATCGGACGCTCACCATAATGAAGCTTCTTCCCATATTCAAGGTCTTTTCGAGCGAGGAAGAGGCGCTAAAAAGTTTCGCTAAATAAGCCTATTCCCGCCTTTCGCGCCACCTATCATAACGAGCAAGGTATCCCCTTACCACTTCTTCGGGATTCAACCCTAACACCTTGGCATACTCAACAATGAAACCGCGGAGATAAACTCGAGGGGGAAGGGAAGCAAAATCCTCCTCCTCTATAAGCTCCAAATTACGGAGGGTTATTTTAGTCCTGGTAGATATCTCCTCAAGAGGTATATTCCTCAATACACGGATCTTCTTCAAATAGCTTCCGCTATATACCTCATCGAGAACAGGGAAGGTGTCTCTCTCCTTAATCTCTCCCTTCCCTCCTCTAAGGGTGGTATAATCCACACACTCTTCTCCTTTAATCTCCCCCCTTTCCACCAATCGAGAATCATACTTTACCCTTTCCTCAGGATCACTCAGGATGCGATAAGCTCGACCAATGAGCTCTGATATCTTGGAGATTTCCGCAGAGGAAAGAAGAAAATAAATGGCGAAATTATCCTCCTGATAGAACCTTTTCATTCGCTCATATCCCCTTGCCACCTCTTCCAAAGAAGCGTCAGGGGAGATGCCGAGGAGCTGATAATAGTTAAGCGAGGAAGCGGGCTTTAACTCAAAATCCTGCTTCTTACGATAAGAGACAATGATATTGGCGAGGTTTTCTATCCCAAGCGAGACGGCAGAATCCTTGTCGATGGATATCAACGGACGAGCGGTTAAAGCCGATTTTTCCATCGCCTCATCATAAGGAATGGAACCAACATAAGAAAGGGGAATACCAAGGTGATATCGAACAGCCCACTCAATCATCTTCCCCATCCTCTTCTCCCCCTTATCCTTAACCTGATTCAACGCTAACCCGACGGTAAGGCTATCCCTCGCCTCAGCCACCTTGGGAACAAACTCTGGAAGCAAAGATTTGACTTGCTCCACAACATCAAAAGAAGAAGAGACCCCTCTTTCTACAAGTCTATTAAGAAATGTCTTCATTTCTTTCGCCGGAATCGAGTGCTGAAGATAACGGAGGAAAGCAGCCTTTAAGAAACGATAACATCCCTCGAGAGCAGCGGGAAACGGAAGGGTTATAAGAAGCTTCCTCTCCGCCTGTAGAAAAAGATCAAGGGTGTTGTAGGAAGTCCCCCCTCCAATATCCAATATCACATAGTCAGCATCAAGTTCGGAAAGAGCATTGATGAACCTTAATTTCTGATAGTAACGGATACTAAATGCCATTAAATCGGTCACTATCCCGGGAACAAGCGAGAGGTTCGGAATATTGGTTTCGATTCTCAACTCATTCAGATCTTTTACCCCCCGAAAGAGGAAATCAGCGAGGGATAGTTTAGGAAAGCCAACGCCCAAATAGGTGTGAAGACTCGCCCCACCAAGATTTGCATCAACGAGAACAACCCTCCTCCCAGAGAGGGCGAGATACCCACCAAGGTTAACTGCAATAAGGCTCACCCCCACTCCACCTTTACCGCTGGCAATACCTATTATTTCTGGCGCTTCAGCCATCTTTGCTATCCTTCCTCAAAAGGGGCTCATTCATACTCCCTTGACGATACCCTTCAAGATCGAGGGCAATGAAATGATAGCCTATCTCTTTGAAAGCCTTCACTATCTTCCGCTTAACCTCAGGAGAAACTGCTCTCTTGATATCTTCACTCTCCAACTCGATCCTCGCCAACTCCTGATGATGTCTTACTCTAAATTGGTGGAAACCAAGCTCCCGTAAAACCTCCTCCGCTCTCTCCACCATCACCAGCTTCTCCTTAGTTATGGGATGATGGTAAGGAAACCGGGAGGCAAGACAAGCAAATGAAGGCTTATTCCAGGTAGAAAGTCCTGCTTTTCGTGAAAGGTTCCTCACCTCTTCTTTAGAGAGCCCCGCCTCTATCAACGGGCTTTTTACCCCAAGCTCCGATATCGCTCTCCGTCCCGGTCTAAAATCGGAAAGATCATCCAGGGTGCTCCCCTCAGCGACAAAGGAAAAACCCTCCTCCTTAGCGATCTCAATAAGGGAGGTAAGGAGTTCCTTCTTGCAGTAATAACATCTATCCTCAGGATTTTCTCTAAATTTCGGCACATCGAGCTCATTGGAGTTGATCACTTTATGAGGTATACTCCATTTCTTGGCAAATTCCTTCGCCTCCTTTAGCTCGTGAACGGGGTAGGTAGGACTATCCGCCGTAATCGCAAGCATCCGTTCCCCCAATACCTGGTGAGCAATATAGGTCAAATAGCTACTATCTACCCCTCCGCTAAAGGCAACCACCAAGGAGCCATAACCTTCTATTATCTCCTTTAATCTTTTCTCCTTCGCAGAAAGAGACATCTCATCCTTAATGTTAAAAAAGTAGCTTCCTTGAGTCAAAATATTTTGTTGCAGGATTATTGAAGCAAACCTTTGACAGACGAAGCTATTTTGGTTATTTTCTTAAAGTTGGAGGTTGAAATGTTCAAATTGAAGAAAAATTTTATCCCCCTTTTCCTCTTCTCCTTCCTTATTATCCTTCCACCAAATAAACCCGACCTACTGTTGTCCAAAGTATGGGAAGTATCATTTCCCAGTAATGGGAAACCGCGAGCGATTGTGGCGGCACCAATTGGGAATAATGAGAGGATTTACGGGGTGGCAAAAAACGGTATCGTCCAAGCCATCTCGTTGCAAGGAAAGGTGGTTTGGGAGTACGATGCCGGTGAGGAAATCACCCTCCCTCTATTAATCCTCCGAGGACTTCTTTTTGTACTCTCCCCCTCGGGAAGGCTAATCGCTCTAAATGTGGAAACGGGTGAGGTCTTTTTTGAAAAAAACTTCGGGAAGGGGATAACCTCTGGTGCCGTTTCTCAAGATGGGACTATACTCTTAGGGTTTAAAGGGGGGAAACTTTGCGCCTTTTCTTGCCTATCGGGGAAAAAGCTCTGGTCTTTCTCTACCCAGGGGGATATTGTAGCTTCCCCCCTAATTATAAGAGAAAAGCTCTTTTTGGGAACCACTAAGGGAAAGCTTTATTCCATAGATCCAAAAAAGAAAGGGAGACCCATATGGGAGAAAACCCTCCCTGGTGAGCTAAGGGCTTCTATCGTTTACAGTAAGGGAAAACTGTTTTTGGGTTCTACCTCCGATTATTTCTACGCCGTTGATGCGACTTCGGGAAAGATGAAATGGAGATTCCGGACTGGTGGGGATATCATCACTAAAGCAATAGCTTGGAAGAATTATATTATTGTATCTTCTTTGGATTCATCCCTTTATTGTTTTTCTCAAAAACGCGGGCATCTTATATATCGGATCGACCTTCCCTTCCGAAGTTATTTGAGCCCACTTTCTGCCTTCGATCACCTATTTATCGCGCCATATGGATCAAAATTGTTAATTATTGAACCACGAACTGGAAGGAGAAAAGGAGAGTTAGAGGTGGGGGAATTAATCACCTCTCCACCTCTTTACTTCCATAACTTGATAATAGTAGGAACAAACAAGGGAAAGCTTGTCGGTTTCGGAAAAGGAGCTAAAGCCAACCCTCCTCAAGAAGATAATTCTCGGCAGCAACAGCAGCGGTTGTGGCGTCGCCTACCGCATTGGTGATCTGACGCACCAGCTGAGCCCGGACATCACCAGCAGCAAAGATACCAGGGATGGATGTTTCCATCTTCTCATTGGTTATCAGATAGCCAGCTTCATCAGTCTCTATCTTATCTCGGAAGATCCCTGAATTGGGGCGAAATCCGATGTAGATAAATAAGCCATCAATGGCAAGGCTTTTTTCCTCTCCCGTCTTCCGATTCTCAAGCACGATGTTATGGACGGTATCGTCCCCCTCTATCCTCCTAACGACGCTGTTCCAAATAACCTCTATCTTCTCATTCGAAAGAGCCCTCTTCTGGAGATGAAGAAGTGCCCTCAATCTCTCTCTTCTATGGATAAGGTAAACCTTATCTACATACTTGGTGAGAAATATCGCCTCGCTGACCGCCGCATCCCCTCCGCCGACAACCGCTACCTTCTTGCCCGTATAAAGGGGACCATCACAAACGGCACAATAGGAAACCCCTTTTCCTTCAAACTCCTTCTCGCCAGGCACGTTTAGCTTGGCTGGTTCGCCACCGGCACAGATAATAACTACCGGTGCGCTATAGGTACCACCACTGGTGCGAACAAACTTCATTCCCTCTTCGGACCAAATCTCCTTCGCCTCTTCAAACGCTATCTCAAGTCCAGCAGAACGGGCTTGCTTCTCCATCTTCTGAGCAAGTTCAAATCCGGTTATCTTCTCAAAGCCAGGATAGTTTTCTATGACATCGGTGTTCAATATCTGCCCTCCGGGCATCTTCCTTTCGAAAAGAATAGTCTTAACATTGGCTCGCGAAGTATACATCCCTGCAGTAAGACCTGCGGGTCCTCCACCAACTATTATCACCTGGTAGTCCTTGGTGATCATAGTGAAGCCTCCTCTCATCCCTCCTTCTTCTCTGTTATAGTAATTTCGTAACCATTTATCTTGACTTCATTTACCATACAATTACACATCGAAGCCTTCTGAGGCTCCATCTTGCTCTCCAAACACTTGAGAAAAGCATCTGCGGGACTCTCCGCCACCACTAAACGCCAACAAGGGTTTTCCCCAAGATGGGAAACGATGTATA
>JAGGZT010000010.1 GCA_021161905.1 Acidobacteriota bacterium
CCACGGTTAGGCCTATTAGAAATGCAGTTGCGTTAATTAAAGAAGAGAAAAAGGATTTAGTTTGTTCCTCTGGTTTTGCCATCTTGCGATCAAAAGACATTTCTCCCCAATATCTTTTTCTATACTTGAAAACTAGGCCGATTGTAAAATTGATAGATAGATATACTACTGCAACAGAATATCCTGCTGTTACTTGGGCCGACATTTTGAACATCCCTATTTATTTAGGAACGAGAGATTTTCGCGCCGATATTTCTAAGCGTGTTGACAAAGCTCATGGACTATTGAAACAGAGTAAATTGCTCTACTCCCAAGCTGAAGACCTGCTTTTAGAAGAACTTGGACTAAAAGCTTTCAAGCCAAAGTACGGACTCTCTTATACTGCTGACCTTTCTCAAGCGTTTGGCGTTCATCGGATAGACGCGGAGTATTTCCAGCCTACCTATCGCCAGTTAGTCGAGTATTTGAAGGGCAATTTTGAAACAAGACCATTAAGAACATTCACTCTTGATTTTCAAAAAGGTATAGAAGTTGGAAGTGAAAATTATCAAGAAGAGGGCAAACCATTTATTAGGGTTAGTAATTTATCAATCCATGGTTTTGTTGAAAAAGACCAGAAATATATTGATGAGGAATTATACCAAACATTCAAAGATATTTATGAACCAAAAGTAGGAGATCTTCTTTTAACAAAAGACGCAACGCCAGGGATAGCCTATGTAGTTAAAGAACCTGAAGAAGGAATAATAGCAAGTGGGGTCTTGAAATTAAAAATTAACGAAGATGAGATTAATAAAGAGTATCTGGCTTTATGCATAAACTCTATGGTCGGAAGATTACAGATAGAAAGAGATGGAGGAGGCTCTGTAATTACGCATTGGAAGCCGGAACAGATTAAAAATTTGCAAATCCCTCTTTTACCACCAGAAACTCAACAAAAAATAGAATCACTTGTACAGCAATCTCATGAAGCAAGGAGGAAAGCAAAAGAACTGCTAGAAGAAGCTAAAAAAAGAGTTGAGGAAGCAATAGAAAATGAAATCAACAAATAGCCAAACCACCTTTAAACGCCTTCTTGACTCTCCGCTCCCTTCGGTCGCTACGGGGCTAATGCCCACGCCTAACAGCAGATATATGGCTTGACTACTTCTCACCAAAATTATTTCGCCTTATGGTGAAAACTTCATATGCCTGCAACACAATAGATAACAAATAAAGAAGAATAGACCGCCACCCCGAGTACCGGAGCGAGGGCGAACCCTTCCTCCTCCCTCCTTGCCTGACGCACCGCGATGAGCAAAGATAAAAAGACACCTACACCGATGAAAAGAAACGAAAGAATAGTAGTGAAGGGAGAAACAAGGGAGATTATACCGCTACCGAGCCTCATCTTGCCCGAGAAGATCGCCTTCGCCGTTGCCATAGCCCGTGGATCAGCGAGTGCCAATTTAATGTAGGGAAGGCGCGAGGTCATCTTGAGGAGTGCTTTAGTCCCATGGGCGAAGGCGACGATGGGAAGATAGGCTAAGCTATACCTTCTCAGATAACCGCCAAAGGCCGCCTTTTTTCTCCTTAAAAGGTAGAAGATACCGGGTATCCCGATGAGGACAAGGGGGATAACGAGAAAAAGTATCACCCCATCGGCGAAGCTTTTCAGCATCCCCTCCTTGAGGAAGGAAAGGATCGCCCCCGGAATTGCGTGGAGGACCTTTCCTCCCTTCTCCCAGTCACCTATTAGCTCATCGATTATAAAGCCGGAGACGATGAGGATGAAGATCGGCTCGGGGGTGGAGAGCTCTCCCCGGGTAAAAAGGTCTTTCCCCAAGGGGCGGGTTGAGAAACGGATGTTATCGTTCGGGCAGACCTTATAGCACTCACCGCAGAGGATGCAATCCCCATTATGAGTGAGTTTCGGAGGATAGAAGAAATTACCACAGGACCTTCCCACGAGTTTATAGGCATTCTCATCCCTTATACAGGGCTTATCTTTACATTGCTCGCATATCTTCTCATCCCGCACCCGGTATTCAAAGGGGGAGATGTGGGCGTAAAGACCGAGGAGATAACCTACCGGGCAGAGATATCGGCAAAAAGCCCTCCGCTCGAAGATAAAGCCAGCAAAGGAGGCAAGCCCAAGGAGGAAAAGGAGATAAATCGCCATCCGCATCGGCACCCGATGGATGGCTAAGGTATGAACACCTATAAGAAGCACAATGCCGTAAAGGATGGTGATGCCGTAGCCAGATCGAAGGAAGGAGGGGACTTTCCTTTTCAAGCCAACCCGGGAGAAAAGGAAGGTAACGAGCTCCATCGGGCAAACGGTGCACCAGATGCGCCCGAAAAGGATGGCGATTATCACCATCAGGGGCCACCAGTAAGCCCAGATGAGGAGGTTGTCGAGGTTGGTATTCCTGAGGACCTTGGCGAAGCTCATATCGCTTGTATTGACGGTAATGGCGGAGAAAGCGATGATGAGGAATACGATTAGGAGGACTATCCGTGGTATTAAGGGGAAAAGGGGACTTTTTAGGAGACGCCGGAACAATCTAATCTTTAAAAGGTCCATTTCCCCGAGAGGAGTTATTCTTCGCCTTCGCGGAGAGAAGCGATGGCGGAGACAAAATCGCCATCAGCCAAATGGATTAGACGCGCCCCCTGGGATGAACGATGATAAATCGGCACCTCCCTCTTCACCTTCATCCTGATCACCTTGCCCTGCGCGGTTATCGCCATCACCTGATCCTCCTCGGAGACCCACTTCACGCCCACCACCTCGCCGGTCTTCTCCTTTATCCTGATGTTTATGAGACCGCGTCCACCACGAGACTGAAGCCGATACTCAGAAACAGGGGTCCTCTTCCCATAACCACGGGTAGTTACCGAAAGGATGAAACCGCTATCCCCAGCAATCGCCTCCGCGCCCACTACCACATCGCCCTTGGCAAGGCTTATCCCCTTCACCCCCCGGGCAGACCTTCCCATCACCCGCACATCATCCTCGGAGAAAAGGATGCTCATCCCGAGCCTGGTTCCAAGGAGGAGTTTCCTCTCTCCATCGGTCACCTTTACCGCCAGAAGCTCATCTCCCTCATCTATCGAGATGGCGAAGATGCCAGTTGAGCGCGGCTTAGCAAAGGCGGTAAGCTCGGTCCTCTTGACCAAACCCCGCTTGGTGACGAAGAAAAGGTACTTCCCCGGCGAAAAATCGGGAACCGAGACCATCGCCGCTACCTTCTCCCCCTCCTTCAGATTTATCAGGTTGGCGATCGCCTTCCCCTTCGAGGCAGGACCAACATCAGGGATATCATACGCCTTGAGCCAGTAAAGCCTTCCCTGATTGGTGATTACGAGGAGATAACTCTTTGAGGAGGCGATAAAGATGTCCTCGACAAAGTCCTCCTCGGCGGTGATCATCCCCATCCTTCCCTTTCCACCACGCCGTTGGTTGCGGTACGAGGAGACCGGTGTCCGTTTGATGTAACCCCCGTGGGTGCAGGTGATCACCACATCCTCCTCCTTTATCGTATCCTCGATGGTAACCTCCTCCACCTTTTCCATCGAAACGATCGTCCTCCTCTCGTCGGCGTACTCCTCCTTGATCCTTGTAAGCTCGGCGGTGATTATCGCCTCCACCTTCTTCGGATCGGCGAGTATCTCCTCGTACTCCCTTATCTTCAGTTTGAGTTCCTTGTGCTCGGTTTCGATCTTCTCCCGCTCCAGCCTGGTTATCCTCTTCAGGGGGATATCGAGTATCGCCTGCGCCTGCACCGGGGTGAGGGAAAACCGTCTTATGAGCTTTTCCTTTGCTTTCTCCGGGCTCTCTGCCCGGCGGATGATGTTGATCACCTCGTCGAGGTTGGCTAAGGCGATGAGAAGCCCCTCGAGGATATGAGCTCGCTCCTCCGCCTTCCTCAGGTCGAACAGGGTCCTCCTCGTTATCACCTCACGCCGATGGTCAAGGTAGGCAGTGAGGAGCTCCTTCAGAGTGAACACCTTCGGCTGATTGTTGATGATGGCGAGCATTATGATGCCGAAGCTCACCTGAAGCTGGGTGTGGAGGTAAAGGTTGCTCAGGATATAGGAGGAAAGACCCGTCTTCACCTCGAGGACGATCCTTATCCCCTCGCGATCGGACTCATCCCTGAGATCGTACACTCCATCTATCTTTTTCTCTTGGATGAGCTTAGCTATCGAGGAGAGAAGGTTCGACTTGTTCACCATATATGGTATTTCGGTGATGACGAGGCGCTCCCGTTCCTTCCTCTTCGTCTCCTCGATACTCGCCCGAGCCCGGATCTTCACTATCCCTCTTCCGGTGGCGTAAGCCTCCTTCAGCCCCGTTCCGGCATAGACGATACCACCGGTGGGGAAATCCGGTCCCTTGATGAACTCCATAAGCTCCTCTAAATCCGCCTCAGGGTGGTTGATGAGGTGGATCAAGGCATCCACCACCTCCCCCAAGTTGTGGGGCGGGATATTGGTCGCCATCCCCACTGCGATCCCCTGGGAGCCGTTTATCAACAGGTTCGGTATCCGAGCGGGAAGGACCACCGGCTCGGTTCGGGAACCGTCGTAGTTCGGCACGAAATCGACCGTTTCCTTCTCGATGTCGGCAAGCATCTCCTCGCAGATCTTGCTCATCCGTGCTTCGGTATAACGCATCGCTGCCGGAGGATCACCATCTATCGAGCCGAAGTTCCCCTGCCCGTCGATCAGGGGATAGCGCATCGAGAACTCCTGAGCCAGCCGGACGAGTGAGGGATAGATCACTCCCTCCCCATGGGGATGATAATTTCCTGAGACATCGCCGGCTATCTTGGCACATTTCCGGTAGGGCTTACCGTGATAGAGACCGAGATCATGCAGGGTATAGAGGATCCGCCGATGGACCGGCTTCAACCCATCCCGCACATCGGGAAGGGCACGGCTTATTATCACCGAGAGGGAATAGTCGAGGAACGAGTTCTTCATCTCGTCCTCAATGTCGACCGGGATCATCCGCTCGGGCATCTTCCTCTCCTTTCTTGAGAAAAGATCATAACTTGGAAAATCTCAGGCTTAAATGTCGAGGTTGCGGACAAAGAGGGCATTCTCCTCGATAAACCTCCGCCTCGGCTCAACCTCGCCCCCCATAAGGAGACTAAATATCCTGTCCGCTTCTACCGCATCCTCGATGGTGACCCGGATGAGCTTCCTCGTCTCCGGATTCATCGTGGTCTCCCAGAGTTGCTCCGGGTTCATCTCGCCAAGCCCCTTATATCGCTGGATGTAAACCCCCTGCTTTCCAAGGGTGAGGAGCCGGGAGAAGAGTTCATCCTTGGAGGATATCTCAAACTCCCCCTTCTTACCCATCACGGTGAACGGAGGGTGATCAAAGGAGGAGAGCTCCCTCTCTATCCCGATGAGCTGACGGTACTCGGGTGAGGAGATCAGTGAATAGTGGATCTTGGTGGGGTATCCGTTCATCCCCAAGGCGTTCTTCACCTCAAGAGCAAAGCCACCGTACTCCTCATCGGGAAGAACCTCGCTGACAGCAAACCCCTTCTCCGCGATTTTCCTTGCAAGCTGGGATATCTTCTTCCTATCGGATAGGAGTTCCGGGTCCTTCATCCCCAGGGAAAGAAGCAACTTAACCACCAGGGAGGCGTAACCCCTCCGTTCGAGCCGATCGAGGAAATATCGGCGATTCGCCATCTTGGTGAGGATGCGGGAAAGCTCCCTTCCCGTGTACTCTCCCCCTTCGTTGTTCTTTACCTTGACTTCGCTCACTACCAGGGAGAGAAGGTACTTTTCAAGCTCTTTATCATCATCGATATATCGCTCCTCTCTTTCCCTCTTCACCCGATAGAGGGGGGGTTGAGCAATATAGAGGAAACCCCGTTCGATGAGCTCCTGATAGTGACGGAAGAAAAAGGTCAAAAGGAGGGTTCTGATATGGGAGCCATCGACATCGGCGTCGGTCATTATAATTATCTTATGATAGCGAAGCTTGGCCAAATCAAACTCGTCCTTGCCGATGCCTGCTCCCAAGGCGGCGATTATCGTCCTTATCTCCTCGTTCGACAACATCTTATCGAACCGCGCCTTCTCCACATTGAGGATCTTACCCCTTAAAGGTAGTATCGCCTGGAACCTTCTGTCCCGCGCCTGCTTTGCCGACCCCCCAGCCGACTCCCCCTCTACCAGGAATAACTCCGCCTTGCCCGGGTCCCGTTCCTGGCAGTCGGCGAGCTTACCTGGAAGCGAGGTCGCCTCGAGAAGCCCTTTCCTTCGGGTAAGGTCTCGCGCCTTCCTCGCTGCCTCCCTCGCCCGCGCTGCATCGATCACCTTCTCCAAGATCACCTTTGCCACCTTTGGGTTCTCCTCGAAATAGCGGGTAAGCGACTCGTTCACGAACGCCTCCATCAACCCCCGCACCACCGAATTACCGAGCTTCGCCTTGGTCTGCCCTTCGAACTGAGGTTCGAATAGCTTAACGCTTATCACTGCGGTCAGTCCCTCTCTAACATCATCTCCTGTTATCTTTAAGCTGTTATTTTTTATAAGGTTGCGCGCCATAGCGTAGGAATTTATGCTCCTGGTAAGCCCTGCCTTGAAACCGACGAGGTGGGTTCCTCCCTCCTTGGTGTTTATGTTGTTGGCGAAGGAAAAGATGTTCTCTGTGTAGCCATCGTGGTACTGGAGGGCGAACTCGAGCTCGACATCATCCCTCTTTCCGACAAAATAAATCGGCTTATGAAGGGGGCGTTTATTCTCATTTAGATGCTCGACGAAGCTAACGATCCCTCCTGTATAATGGAACTCGTGGGTGCGATCCGTCCTCTCATCAATGACGACAATCTTAAGACCTTTATTTAAGAAGGCTTGCTCCCTTAATCGCTGGGAGAGGATGTCGAAGTTGAACTCAGTGGTCTCGAAAATAGTGGGGTCCGGCTTAAAGGTGATCTTTGTGCCTCGTTTCTTCGTATTACCGATCACCTTAAGCGGGGTGATCGCCTTCCCCTTGGCGTAAACCTGTTTGTAGATCTTTCCTTCTCTTCTTATCTCAAGCTCGAGATGCTCGGAGAGGGCGTTCACCACCGATACCCCTACCCCATGAAGTCCACCGGATATCTTATAGCTCCTCCGATCGAACTTACCCCCAGCGTGTAAGGTGGTCATCACCACCTCACAGGCGGGCTTCTTCTCCGTAGGATGGATGTCGACCGGGATTCCCCGACCGTTATCCACCACGGTAACCGTATTATCCACATGGATGAATACCTTTATCTTGGTGCAGTAGCCGGCAAGCGCCTCATCGACCGAGTTATCCACCACCTCAAATACGAGCTGATGGAGACCAGAGATACCGGTATCCCCGATATACATCGCGGGGCGCTTCCTTACTGCATCAAGCCCCTCAATTACCCTTATTTTCGAGGCGTCGTAGCGCTCTTCTTCTATTGGATTTTCCACCTTCTTCTTCACTTCCTCCCTTTCCATATTGAAACCTCACCCACTATTACCCAAAAAAAATCCCCCTTTCACTACCACTAAGAGGGAAAATACTAAATCCTCATTGGCATTACGATATAGAGATATTTATACCCTGTCTCACCGGCGGGATAAAAAAGACCTTGAGTTGATTCGTTCTTCAGCTCAACGATTACCTTGTCCTCATCTATAACATTCAGGAAATCAAGAAGATATTGAGCATTAAAGCCGATGGTGATCGAGTCACCGTTATAATCTACCGCAAGCTCTTCCTTTGCCTCACCTCGCTCTGGATTGGCTGAGGATATCTCAAGCTTTCCCTTTTCAAGGAAGAGTCTGACCCCTCGAGAACGTTCATTAGCAAGGAGGGACACCCGACGAAGGGCTCCCACTAAATCTTCCCGAGGAACGATCGCTTTCTTATCACTATCTTTCGGAATGACCCGCTCGTAATTCGGGAACTGTCCCTCAATCAACCTGGAAAATATCATCCTTTCCTTAGCCTTAAGAAAGAATTGGTTCTCACTCACTCCAAGAACTACATCCCCCCCATCGGAAATGGTATTCTTCATCTCGTAAAGCGCCTTTTTAGGTACGATCACCTTAATTTCGGAAGAAGGAGCAAGCTCAGGAAGCTCAACTGAGAAGATGGCGAGTCGATGCGCATCAGTTGCCACCATTTTCATTTCACCTAAAGAAATGGTGGTAAGAGCACCATTCAAGGCAAAACGACTTTCTTCCTCAGTAGCGGCAAAGGCTGTTTTTATTATCATATTCTTGAGAAGATCGGCTTCAATCTTTAGTCCTTTCTCAAAATCGTAGCTGGGAAAGGAGGGAAAGTCTTCCTTGGAAAGAGCGACCAACTTGAACTGAGCCCCTCCACAGGTAATGGAGAGGAAACTATCGACCTGCTCCAACTTCATCGGAGCCTCAGGAAGTTGTCTCACTATGTCATAGAGCAATCTTGCGGAAACGGTAAGCGAACCTTCTTTCTCCACTTTAGCTGGAACTAAACTTGAGGATCCTACTTCGAGATCGGTAGCTGCTAATTTGATCTTATCACCTACTGTTTCTAAAAGAACATTGGAAAGGATAGGAATAGTGCTTTTCCTTTCCGCAACTGTTTGAATCAACTGAAGTTCTTTAAGAAACTCGCTTTTTTCCACAGTGATAAGCATAGCTACTCCTCATTATTTTTTCTTACTTTATTTATTAAAAATCTAAATGTAGTCGTATATAGTAACGATGTTAATAATAACGAAAAGTAACCTTTCCTCTTTAAATTCATTGGTTTACTCCGATGAAATCTTTTTTAAATTATCCACTTTCATCAACAATCCACCACCAATAGTGAAAAAATTTAAATTCCTTAACAACCCATCAACAGGGGAATTTTTATAATTACTGTTATCCCCCCTCTAAAGAACTAATAAAGGTGTTAATGAGCTTGTTGAAATTTTGATCCTTTTCCTTTAAAGATTGTATTTTTCTTATTGAGTGTATTACGGTTGAGTGGTGTTTTCCTCCGAATTCTCTGCCGATCTCAGGAAGTGAAGCATTGGTTAGCTCCTTAGCGAGATACATCGCTATCTGTCTGGGGAAAGCTACTCGTTTTGAATTGTTTTTGGCAGTAAGCTCATAGACCTTGAGATGGTAATAGTCAGCGATGAACTGCTTTATCTTGCTTATACTCACCTTTTGTTCGCTCAAGGTAAGGACATCACGAAGCACCTCTTTGGCGAGCTCAAGGCTTATTTTGCTTCCAGTAAGTGAGGAGAAGGCGATCAACCTAATAAGGCAACCTTCGAGCTCTCTAATGTTGGACTTCACATTGCTTGCGATGAAGAAGAGGACATCGTCAGGAAGCTTTACCCCTTCTATCTCCGCCTTCTTCTCTAAAATGGCTATCTTCGTCTCTAAATCTGGTGGCTGGATATCGGCGATGAGCCCCCACTCGAATCGGGAACGAAGCCTTTCCTCTAAGGTGGGTATCTCCCGGGGTGGGGAATCGGATGTTAAGACGATTTGTTTCTGAGAATCATAAAGGGCGTTAAAAGTGTGGAAGAACTCCTCCTGGGTTCGCTCCTTTCCTGCTAAGAACTGGATATCGTCCATCAGAAGGATATCGATATTTTTCCTATACCTCTCCCTGAAGGCGGGGGTTTTATCGTAGCGGATGGAGTTGATCAGCTCGTTCATAAACTTCTCCGAGGAGATATAAACTACTCGGAGATCCGGCTTGTTTGTCAAAATGTAGTTTCCAATGGCATGGAGGAGGTGGGTTTTACCTAAACCCACCCCCCCGTAGATGAACAGGGGATTATAAGATCTTGAAGGTGTCTCTGCCACCGAGCGACAGGCGGCGTGAGCTAACTGATTTGAAGAACCGACGACGAAGGTATCGAAGGTATATCTCGGATTGAGAGAGCTCCTTCCGGTATCATCCTCTTTTCCCGCTTCCTTTTTTAGAATGAAGCTCACCCGCATCCCTCCCTTTCCTATCTCGTTTAGGGCGCTTTCGATTAATCTTCCGTATTTTTCGTTCAGCCAGTCTTTATAGAGCTTGCTTGGTACCTCAACGAAGATGGTGTCCCCCTTTTCCCCAAGGAAATGTGTTGGGCGAAACCAAGTGTTAAAGCTTTGTTGGTCAAGGTTTTCCGCAATTTTTGAAAGCAGAGAGTTCCAAATGTTCATTTTTAACTACAAGGAAAATAATAAGTTAGAGATAACTAAAGGAAAATAAAGGGTTTTTATCAACAGATTTTTCCACAAACTGTGGAAAACTTATATCCTGTTGAAAATTAGCCCTTTCCTTCCAGCGAAACCCCATTTATCAACAACCTGCTGTTAAATATCTCTTTATTTTACAATTACTTTTACCAAATGAATATTAGCACAGGAAGACGATGTTGGCAAGAAAAAATTTCAAAAATCAGTTTTTCTCTATTGATTGAGATTAAAAGATTTGGTAGGATGAAGGGAAAATTTTTGAAGGGGTGACTATAGATGAAACGAACTTATCAGCCGAATAATCGTCGCAGGAGAAAAACCCATGGCTTTTTGGTTCGGATGAGGACCAAAGCAGGACGTCGGGTCATTGCTCGGAGGAGAAGAAAGGGTAGAGTAAGGGTTTCGGTGGTCTAATGTGGTCGCCTTGACAAGGGACGAGCGGTTAAGAAGGAGGGAGAGGATAACTAAGAAGAGAGAATTCTCCCGGGTCCTTGAAGAGGGTAGCCGTATTCCGGGTGAACTTTTTACCCTATTCCTCCTTCCCAATGATCTCGGTTATCACCGGTTCGGGGTGATTGTGGGAAGGAAAGTGGGAAAGATAGCAAAAAGAAATCTGGCAAAGAGAAGGCTTAAAGAGGCGTTCCGAAGAAACAAACCGAAGGGGAATCTCACCTTCGATATCGTCGCTATTGGAAAACAGCCGATCCTTGAGGTAAAGACCCCCAGGGTGGAGGAGGAGTTTAGGAGAAAGCTCACCTACTTCTTGAGGAGCCTGGGGATGGATGGTCCGTTATGGGAAGAAAGCTCCTGATATTCGCTATAAAAGCCTATCAATATCTCCTTTCCCCTATCTTTGGGGGGAGATGTCGTTTTGAGCCGAGCTGTTCCCATTATGCCATAGAGGCGATCTCCCGCTTTGGGGCGAGAAAGGGGCTTCTCCTTTCTCTGAAGCGTCTCCTTCGGTGTCATCCCTTCTCCTCCGGTGGCTACGACCCGGTTCCCAAAAGGCTATAGTGAGGTTGCTATGGAGAAAAGAGCGATTTTGGCTATTATCCTTTCGGTATTGGTCCTTGTTTTCTTCCAGCTGCTTTTTCCCCCCAAAGAGGCACCGGTAAAAAGGGGGAGAAAGCCGGAGAAGAAGACCTCTACTAAACCTAAGATCGAGATATCCAAAGTAGAACTTCCTAAGCGGAAGCCGGTTCTTTCCAAAGCCAAGGAAAGAGTGGAGGCAGAACGAGAGGAGAGGGTGGTAATAAATACCCCTCTCTACCGGGCGGTGCTGGTGAACAAGGGGGCTCGTATTCTCAGTTTTTCCTTAAAGAAGTACCTCGATGACGAGAAGAATCCGCTTGAGCTTGTTCCGGAGAAGATGAGGATAAGGGATAGGCTTCCCCTCTCTCTTTACTTTGAGGACGATCCGGGACTAAGCTCCAAACTTAATTCGGCGCTTTATGTGGTTGATAAGTCCCGACTCGATTTAACGAGGGAAAGGGCAAGGCAGGGAACGATCCGCTTCACCTATAGCGATGGCGAGGGACACATTGTAAGCAAAGTCTTCTGGTTTAGCCGGGAGAGCTATTTGATCGGGGTAAAACTCGAGCTCTCTCCGGAGGTGATGGTTAAGAAGCCCTATTTAATCTATGGTCCTGGTTTTGGCAATCACCCGTTATTTCGGAAAGGGGGTCTTTTTTCCTCTCGGTTTGGACCTATGATCGAAACAGGGGTGGCTCTTTCCGGAGGAAAGGTCTACCGTTTCCGGAGCCTCAAAGGGAAGCTTGCTTCGGGAGGAAGGCTCAAACAGGAATTCATCGGCAGCATCGACTGGGTGGGGATAGGCGATAACTACTTTACCGCCCTCTTCCTCCCCTGGAAGAGCTTTCCTCAGGCAATGGTGATGGAGGAAGGGATCTCCCTTCCCAGACCAGGCGGGGAAAAGGAGATCGTCCGTTTCCTCTCCACAGGTATTCCCCTTACCAAAGGAGAGGAGAACTTCCGCCTATTTTTGGGACCAAAGGACTATCGGCTACTTTCAAAGATCGATCCTCGGTTGAAGACGGTGGTAAACTTTGGCTGGTTTGGGTTCATCGCCAAGCCGTTACTTTTCATCCTGAATTATCTCTACCGCTATGTAGGGAACTACGGATTGGCGATAATCATCCTTACCTCTATGATAAAGCTTGTCTTCCATCCCTTAACCATAAAGAGCTACACCTCGATGCGGAAGATGCAGGATATCCAGCCGAAGATAAAGGCGATTCAGGCGAAATACAAGAAGATGAAGAAGGATCCCAGGGCGAGGGAGAAACTGAATCAGGAGCTACTCGAGCTCTATCGCCGGGAAGGGGTGAGCCCCTTTGGTGGCTGTCTCCCTACGCTCATTCAGATCCCCGTCCTCTTCGCTATGTATCGTCTCCTGATGGTGGCGATAGAGATGAAACAGGCTCCCTTCGTCCTCTGGATAACCGATCTTTCCCAGAAGGACCCCTATTACATCACTCCCATCATTATGGGGGTGACGATGTACATCCAGCAGCGAATGACCCCGACGGCGGGAGACCCAGCGCAGACGCGGATGATGCGGATGATGCCTCTTATCTTCACTTTCCTTTTCCTCTCCTTCCCCAGCGGATTGGTCATCTACTGGCTCACCAACAACCTTCTTTCAATTGGCGAACAGTATATTGTGAACCGGAGATTGGGATTGGGCTCCACCAAAGGTAAATCGGCTACAAAGAAAGGTATGGGTAAGAAGGGTAGATAGCGATGGCTATAGAAATAGAGTTTGAGGGAAAGACCCTTGAGGAGGCGCTACGCAAAGCCTCCTTGTTTTTCAATGTCGATCCCTCCCTTCTCGATTACCAGGTAATTGAGGAAGGAGGGAAAGGCTTTTTTGGAAGAAGTGGTTGCGTAAAGATAGTTGCCAAAAGGAAGGAAACGTCCCTCGAAGAGCCAAAGGAGAAGGTGGAAGAGGAAGGTAAGAGGACAGTCAGGAAGAAAGCCAATCCTCCTTTGGAAAGAGAGAGCGTCGCGAAGAGGGAAGCGAGAACGGAAACCAGACGAGGGAGAGCTACCTCTCAGCGGAGGGAGATAGCGAATTTCTTAAAGGATATTTTTTCTCGCCTCGGTTTCCGCCTTAAGGTAGAGGTAAGAGGGGGATCGAAGACCTTCTTTGTAAACCTTCGGGGTAAGGACAGGAGGTTCCTCCTCATAAATGGAGGGGAACCCCTTTCCTCCCTTCAGTTCCTTCTGAACAAGGTTTTTGGAAGGAAGAAGGGTTGGAACCATAGCATCCTGTTGGACTCCGATGGGTTTCGCCGTCGGCGCGAGGATCGGGTTCGGGAGATGGCGCTTGAGGCGGCTGAGGGGGTAAAGGCAACTGGGGAAGCGAAGCTCCTTCCCCCGATGAACCCCTATGAGCGACGACTGGTACATCTCACGGTGAAGGAGATACCCGGCGTCACCACCGAAAGCCAAGGGGAGGGGTTCATTAAGCAGGTGTTGGTGAAGCCGGATGAGGGAGATAGCACGGGGCTCTCCGAGAAAGCATCAGGCTAAATGAGCGATATCGATACTATTGCTGCCATCTCCACCCCCCTTGCTCGTGGTGCTATCGGGATCGTCAGGATGAGCGGTCCCACCGCTTACTCC
>JAGGZT010000011.1 GCA_021161905.1 Acidobacteriota bacterium
CTACCGCCAGTTTCAGGTCGTGAAGGCCAAAGGGGGTGGGTTCGGTGACGAGTATGGCGTAATCTGCGCCGGAGAGCGTCTCTATCACCGGACAGGCGGTGCCTGGTGGAGCATCGAGTATTGCCAGTTTATCGCCCGTTATCTTTTTCTTGAGAGCGGAGATCACCGGGGTTGCCATCGCTTCCCCCACATTAAGCTCCCCTTGGTAGAAGGTTATTTTATCTCGCCTGCCCTTTTTTATCTTTCCTATCGGGCGTTTATCCTCAGTTAACGCCTTTTCCGGACAGCCAAGGATACAAAGTGAGCAGCCATGGCAGAGCTCTGGGAAGAGAAGGAACTTATTGGGGAAGACGGCGATGGCGTTGTAGTTGCAGAGCTTGGCACAGATACCACAGTGGGTGCATTTGGTTTCATCTACCTTGGGAATGGGAAGGTTTACCTCTTCCTCTCCTTTCCACTCGGGGGAGAGGAATAAAGCGGCGTTCGGCTCTTCGACATCGCAGTCGAAGAACTCACTCTCCTCGTCAAGGGAGAGGGCAAGAGAGGTAGCGATGAGCGTCTTCCCCGTTCCCCCCTTACCGCTTGCGATTACGATGTTCATCTTTCATTTCCCTCCATGAGGGCAGAAAAACTCCTCTCTTCTTCTGAAGTTTGCTATGTTTTTCTGCTTTAACCTCCTCGGGTCATTGGGACGCCGCAGGTGGGACATCTTATCTGGTTGCAGGGGACCCCTCGCTGGTGAGGAAGGGTGATTCCACATTTAGGGCAAACGCAGAAGCCACCTCCCCCTCTTGCTCCACCGCCCATTCTTCCCCTTCCTCCGCCGGGGAATCCGCCTCTTCCCGCTCCAGCTCCTCTTCCCCTTCCCTTAGGGGGTCCTGTTCCATCTCCTCGTGGCATTTTTCTCCTCCTTTATTAAGTTGAAGGGATCGTTCCCTCTTGTTGATCGCTTTTACGAAAATTTTATTTTAGCTCGCAGGTCCCGGAGGAGCAGGGAGGGGTCTCGCATCGTTCTTCCCTGCCACAGCAGGTTCTGCCGGGCATCCTTCTCTCTCCGCCCCTCCCGATGGTCGGGGCGGAGAGCACCCTTTCCAGAGCCTCCCCACCGCAGAAACGGCAGCGAAGGTCTTGTTTTTCCTCCGAGACGCCGATGAGGAACTCATTTATCTTGCCGCAGTTACGACAACGATATTCGTAGATAGGCATTTCCTTATCACCCCTTCTTCGCCACCACCATCCCCCCGAGGGGACAGCCGATATCGTTCGCTATCACCGGGCACTTAACCATAAGGAGAAAGAAGACATTATCCCGCTTTACCTCGGATAGGGTTTCGTAGTTACCCTGTCCTTTGGCGATTACGATATCGACGGTGTCAAAGAGATCCCTGAACTCGACTGAGCAGTCATCAAGAATGGTGCCCGGGGCATCGGAGCCGTTTTCCACTATCTCCGCCACCTCGGATATTCCCGCTACCTCGGCATCCTTTTTAGTAGCATCGTTTATTATCGGTGCTCCTCGTACCCCGTAATAGACCTTTTTCCCC
The DNA here is from genome assembly GCA_021161905.1 of Acidobacteriota bacterium. Classification (NCBI taxonomy): domain Bacteria; kingdom Pseudomonadati; phylum Acidobacteriota; species Acidobacteriota bacterium. The sequence goes on from JAGGZT010000011.1 coordinate 1,545, forward strand.
GCCGGGAACTGGGAGATAAAAAGTTTGTCGAGGAATGTTTCGCCGGCATTATCCCCGAGGTAGAGGATGGTATTCGCCCTCTCTATCGCTTTTTTGAGCTCCTTGCTCTCGTCCCGAACAAATGGTTTTTCTCCTGCCTCTTTGAGCTCCTTTTCGAAGTCGATCTTCCGCTCCGTTCCAAAATCGATGGCGTTTCCTGCGATGGCAAAGCGGAGGGCGGTGTTGAAGGGATCATCTCCTTCTTCTATTTCCAGTTTAATCCTCGGAAGAAGATGGGCGATCCTTTCGTTTATCAGCCTCTTTTTCCCCTCATAGGGATCGTATATCCCGCTCACCCTTTTTATCGTCCGGTAGACCTCCCTTCCTAAGTAGGGTGGAGGATAGTGGTAAGGGGTTCGGGAGAGGGTGGTGAGGACCTCCCGGAGCACCTGTTCCTCCTTCGATGTGGTAAGTCCCACCATCCGTGAGAGCCGGATCGCTTGCTTTGCCAAGCAGGGGATGCAGTCGGAATAGGTCTTCATCGTTAGGCTATCTCGTAGAACTCCTTCCCCGAAGGGGTTGTTCGTCTCTTTATCCTTCCCTCCCGTTCGAGCACCTCGATATATTTTACCACCTCGTTGAGATGGATACCTAAGGAATAGGACATCTCGATGATCCCACAGGGTCTTCTAGTTAAAAGCTCTATTATCGCCTCCTCTATATCCTCGTGGTAGGCGATGTTTTCCTTCCGCGAGAATTCAGGGATGAGCTCTATGGGAAGGGAGGTTTCCTGTTCCAGTTTTCTCTTTATCTCGGAGAGCCGTTCCTCAGAAAGGGGCTTTGCCTCCTCCTCACAGGGTGGGCGGACCACGGTGTTTAACTGAACCTTGGTCAGCTTCATCCCCTTTATCGCCTTGGTTAATGCCTCTATTTCGGTATCATCGTCGTTTATTCCGGAGACGAGCATTATCTCGAGATAGAGCTCTCCGGTAAACTCCTCGCTGAATTTCCTTAAGCCTTCGATGATCTTAGCGAGATCGAGAGCAGGGTGAGGTCTATTTATCTTGCGAAATGCCTTTTCGCTTGCTGCATCGAGGGATGGTTTCACCAAATCGGCTTTCATAAGGTCGCGTCGCACATCAGGACGATAAAGGAGAGAGCCATTGGTCAAAACCGCCACCTTGATGTCGGTCATCTCCTTTGTCCCGGCGATCAGCCTCCCGATATCGGAGTTAAGGGTCGGCTCCCCGGAACCGGAGAAGGTGATGTAGTCGATCCGCTCGTTTTTTGCTATCGCTTCCTTTACCTCGGAGAGTATCTTGTCAACCGGGAAGAAAGAGGCTCGTTCTATCCGCTGATCGGTCGTTTCTTTAAGCTGACAGTAAATACAATTGTAACTACAGGTCTTATAAGGGATGATGTCCACTCCGAGGGAGAGCCCCAGCCTCCGCGAGGGAACAGGTCCAAATACATTCTTTCCCATATCACCTTCTCCTTTGGGAAAGGAGGGCAAGCCTTCTCTTAATCCCTTCCAGTCTCATCCGGATCTCATTGAGTTCCCATGAAAGCTCGTAGGTCTCGCCTTTCCCCTCCCGATAAGAGATAGGAGGAGCGGTCCTCTTTTTGGCTTCGCGAGCCTCTATCGCTCCAGTAGGACAGTGGGCGAGACAGAGGAGACAACCTTGACAGAGCGAAGGGTCGACCTCCGCCTTCCCCTCCTTTAGCTTGATCGCCCTCGCCGGGCAGACCCGAAGACAGTTGCCGCAGCCTACACACTTCGTCTTATCTACCGAGGGGAGCATTCTACTTTCTCCCCTTGGTCAACTCGTCGATCCTTTTGGTAATGAAGTTGAGCTGTTCCCTGAGGATGTCGAGCTGTTCCCTTAACGCCCTTAACTCCTCCTCGGGGCTTAATCCTTGAGGTGGAGGTGGAGGAAACGGTTGATTCATTCCTATACCTCGCCCCATACCTCTTCCCATTCCCATTCCGCGCCCCATACCGAACCCGCCACCGCCCATACCGAAGTGGCCCGCCACATTGGGATTGGCGGTAGGGGAAAGCTCTCCTCGGCGGAACCTTTCCACCACCTGACGCACGGTTCCCGAAGCGCCTATTATTACCTTTATGCCTGCAGCCTCCAGGGTCCTGAAGGCGTTGGGACCGCAGTTACCAGTGATCAAGATAGTCGCTCCCTTTTCCGCGATGAGCTGTGCCGATTGGATGCCGGCACCGCCTCCTGCGGAAATATTCGGATTTTCCATCGCCTCGAACTCCAGGGTCTCTGGGTCTACGATGATGAAATAGGCTGCCCGCCCGAACCTCGGGTCGAGCGGAGCATCAAGGGAGGGACCGCTTGCTGTTATCGCTATCCGCATAATTCACCTCGCTTTTGGTTGATAAAGGGGGGATGGCGGGGGGATTTCCCCCCGCCGTACCGGAACCTACTTCCCCCCTTCCCGCGATAGCTCCTCCATCCTCTTTTCCACTGCCTCCATCTCCCGCTTGAGGAACTCAGCCTGCTCCTTCAATAGTTCGAGCTCATCCTCGGAGCTCATCGGAGGATAGTAGGGAGCTGCTGGATAGGAAGGGGGATAGGGATACCTCGGATAAAACCAACCCGCCCGAGCCCAACCGGGAAGGCCAGTGAGATAATACCACCAGCGATGACCACGCCCCCTTCCCCAGCCGAAAAAGCCACGACCAAAGCCGGGAACCGGATTCATATAACCGGGATAGGGATAACCGGCACAATAGCCGGCAGCCCGTCCGGTCATAGGACCAAGCCCCCAAGGTCCAGTTCCATCTCCAAACGGCATTGCACACCTCCTTAAGTTTTCCTCGTCTTCAAGGTTTTAACTACGACGGCTCACCACCAGGGGAGCCACCAACACCATCTTCCCCTTCCTCTCCCCCTTCCTCGACCGGGAAAGAAACCGGGCGGAGGATAAAGGGGAGGAGGAATCATCCTCCTCCCGTAATAGGGGTAAGGAAGAGGAGGATAAGGGAGATAGAAACGGAAAAACCAAGGCATCGACCCTCACCTCCCTTTTTCTACAATGCTGTTAATGATGATGGTGATGCCCCTCTTCATCGTCCGTCTCTACAGCCAGAAGCACCCTTTAGCCCTCCTTTGAGATAGAGCGATATGGCATCAACTGCTCTTCCCGAGGCACCAGTAACCGGTTCAATGCCGAGCGAAAGGAAGATATCGATCGCTCTTCCTCCCATACCGCCCGCTATGATCACCTCTGCCCCTTGTTCCTTTATAAACTGAGGAACCACTCCCGGGGCATGAGCGTGATAGAAGGGGTTTCTGATTATACTGCTTTTCGCTATATCTTCTCCCTCAACCTCAGCCAAAAGATAATAAGGACAGCGACCAAAATGGAGGGAAACAGGGCTCTCTAACCCTTCATCTGAGGAGATCGCTACCGCTATTTTCTTCATCCCTTTTCCTCCTTTAGTTCCTTCAGGATGTTGTCCACCACCTCCCGGAGCTTCTCCGCTGCCTTGCCCTTCTTTTTCGAGGCAAGAAACGGCTTTCCCTCATCGCTTGCCTCAACCACCTCTGGTTCTATCGGTATCCGACCGAGGAAGGGGATTCCGAGCTCAGAAGCAGCCTTCTCTCCACCACCGGTCTTGAATAGGTTTATCTCCTTTCCGCAATGAGGGCAGGTGAGCCCGCTCATATTCTCGATGATACCGATGACCGGCACCTTGAGCGTCTGAGAGAAACGAACCGCCTTCCTCGAATCGAGCAACGCCACCTCCTGCGGGGTGGTGACCACGATCGTTCCCGAGGCTTCGGGGATCAACTGGCAGATGGTTAGCGGTTCATCGCCGGTGCCCGGGGGAGAATCGATTACCAGAAAATCGAGCTCACCCCAGTTGATGTCGGCGAGGAACTGACGAATGGCGTTGTACTTCAAAGGACCACGCCAGATAACCGGGGTATCCGGGTTATCGATGAGCACCCCCATCGTTACCACCTCGATCCCCTCAACCTCTATCGGGTCTATCCCACCCATTGGGCTACCGAGGAGCTTTCGCCCTTCGATGCCGAGCATCTTGGCGATCGAGGGACCATGGATGTCTATATCGAGAAGTCCCACCTTATAACCCCGGGAGGAAAGATCGTAAGCCAAGTTGACCGCTACCGTGCTTTTTCCCACCCCTCCTTTACCGCTTATCACAATCAGTTTATGTCTTATTCGGCTCATATTCTCCTTGAGCGCTTCGTCCTTGGCGATGGGGCGTCCTTTTTCCCTTTCTTCGTTCATCGTTTCTCCTTTAGTCGTAGCTCTCCCTTATCTCCTTTTTCGGAAGGAGCGGTTTCATCATCTCTTCCCAGCCGAATTTTTCCCAATAGTTAAATTTCTGATGAATACGATAATATTTCTCGGGCACAGGGTGGGTGCCCACCACTACTGGAAGTCCGGATTTCTCCTCGATGAGTTTTATAAAATCCTCGAGATAAGGACAGGGCGGATAGCCCACCACGAATCCGGTGGCGAGGTGGATCGCTTCAGCACCCGCTTTTTTCATCGCTTCGGGAAGGTCCTCTATGTTCGCTCCAGGACAACCGCCACAGGTACCAAAGGCAACTATTTCCAGTTCCTCTCCTTCGTACCGGGAGAACCCTCCCACCCTTTCCCTCGCCGAGCGGAAGCACTTTGCTCCGGAACAGAGACGATATCGATCGCAGATGATTATTCCCACCTTAGCCATTTTCTCCTCCTTTCCCTTGAGGGAGGTCTTCTTCCTCCATCAATTTATCCCAGTGATAATGGGAGAAAAGGGCAGCTGCTGGGTTGTGGGCGAGGACGCGATCCTTGACGATCAGAGTGGTAACCGGAGCTTCAGAGTATTTGGTGAAAAGAACATCGTGCCCTACACAGAGCCCCACAATTATGTTCAGCTCCGTTTTCTCCCTCGCCAACACCTTCGCCTGCCCAATGGGATTACACATCGCTTCAGAACCGCCGGGGAGCTCCGGTAGCCCGAAGCGTTCTTTCTCTATCCCGCAGTTCTTACAGACCACCGAGTGGACCTCGAAGTAGCGGGATAGATAGCGGACAATACGCTCTGCCTCATCCGCGAGCCCAATGCAGAAAGCGACTCCCAGTCTCCTATAGCCCATCTCCTTTGCGAAGAAGGCGAGTTCCTTTATCCGGGGCCAAATGCGGTAACCGCTGACCTCGGTTTTTGCTGCTGCCCGCATCATCTTCGCCACTTCCGGATACTCGTATTCGGGGACTTCTACCCCAAAACAGTTCTTACCCTGTGCGCAATCCTTATCCCTACATAAGGCACAGTTAGCCAAGTAGCATCACCCCTTTCTCGTTAGATAGCCCTTCCTCCTTTAAAAACTCCTTGATGTTAGTTGCCTTCGTAAACTTCACCTCCACCCCGGCATCGGAGAAAACATAGGTTGGTCCCCCTCCGTGAAAAGCCTCTTTTAGCCGAACCTTATCCACTCCCTCCCCAACCAGCCACTCGCTTACCTTTATCCCTTTGCCCCGCTCAAGGTTGAGGTAGGGGTTTTCAATTATCCTTATTCCCTCTACTGAGAAGTCCTTCGTTTTCACCTCGATTAGGGCGAAAAGGGGGGCTTCCCCGTAATGCTCGGATATCGTTCCCCGCTTGTCGGCGAGAGGGATGGCGTAGATCAGCTTCTCCTTTCTCATCGGCTCAGGGTGGATGACGATGTGATCGACCAGGGGGATTTCCCGTTTTATCAGCGTTTCTATCTCCTCGGCTGCCCGATGCGCTTTGGAAAGCTCATCCGTACGCATAATTAGTTCTGCCTCGATGAATTTGTATCTCCCGGAACTCCTCCCGGAGAGAGCGCGGACCTCAGCGACCAGAGGATAGGAGGAGATCAACTCTTTTATCCTGTCCATTGTCTCGAAATCTATCGAGGCATCGAGAAGGACCCGCATCGAGCCTATAAATATCTCGAGTGCCGCCTTTCCTATGAAAAGGACCACAATGATGGCGGCGAATCGGTCGATATTTATACCAAAGAGATTGGTGATTAGACTTATCAGGATGGCGGTTGAGCTTAGAAAATCTGCCTTTATATGAGCGGAATCGGCAGCGATGGCTGGGGAACCGGTTTCCTCTGCCACCTTCCTTTGATAACGGGAGAAGAGAAACATAGCCCCCATAATGGCGATGAAGCCAGGCAGGGTTATATGAAGATGGCGCAGAAGTGCCACTTTATTACGGGAAAGAGCTCCCTTCAGGATCTCATAGCCAGCGGTGAAGATGAGGAATGAGGTAGCAAGGGCGATGAGGTTCTCCAATTTGTAAAGCCCATAAGGAAAGCTACGCGTCTTCCTCTTTGCCAACTTCAGCCCGATGAAGAGGGCGAAAGCGGAGATAACATCGGCGAAGGAGTGGATGGCATCGGCAAGAAGGGCAAGGCTTCCCGAAAGGATAGAAAGCCCCCCCTTGGCGCCTACCAGCGCCAGATTGAACGCGGTTGATAAAAGTGCTGCCCGTTCGCTTCGCTCCATTGCTACCATCCAATAGCGAGAAGGATCAAACCGATACCTATCCCTATTCCAAGGTTGAATAGTTTCACCATTGCGGCATCCCGTACCGTATAGGAGAGAAGGGGAAGTATACCGTGTCCATCCTGGACGATGGAGCTGGTGAGAAGGATGGAAAAGGGGATGAGCCCTTTAGCGTACATAGTGACGAATATGAGATGAGGTCCCGATTCCGGGATGATACCTACAAGGGCGGCGATGAAGAGCATATGAATGGTATGAGTTGAGAGATATCCTTGGATATTCCAGTGATTAAGACCAAGCTCGATTATGAGAAGGGCACCAAAGGTCCAAAGGAAGACCCGCCATAGATGCTTTCCCACGATGTGTTTCACTATATGTTCCCTTAGGTAGTGTCCTCCCGAGGCTTCATGGGGATGGAACTGCTGAAGGTCACACTCAGTACAGGGGATAAACCCGATCCTATCCGCAAGCTTATCGGCGATGAAGGCAAAGACTACTCCTAAGAGGAAGAGTATCCCGAAGAGAAGAAGCGCTTTCTTGGGGAACATAGCGAGCATCACAAATGCCTCGTCCCCTGAGGTGGCGATCATCACCCCCACCAAAGCGCCAAAGGAGATGAGGCCGTGTACATAGAGGGAGATGGTGGCAAAGGTTCCGAGACAGCCCGGTGTTGCCCCAAGCAGGGAGGAGATGAGATATTGACGCCATCTCCCCCCTTTGATCAATTGGGAGAGCTTTCCTTTGGTGATGACATTAAGCAGGTCAACCGCCACCATCATCCCGAAGACCAAACCGGTGATCTTAAGGGACTCAATGGTTACCTTGGTTATTACCCCACTCATTTACTTCCTCCATCCTCCTGATCTCTCAATGACCCCCTCCTTCTCCTATAAAGGTTTCTCCTCCCCCTTTCAAAGACGCTCCGTTGATACTCCTGGTAAACTCTGCACTGGGTACAGAGTTCAAACCTCTTGGCACAGAAGGAGCGGACTATCTCGAAGCAAGGGACGCCCCGGTTGAGATAAGCGGAACAGGAATTCCTTACCTCTGGAGGGCATCCCTTTATCTCATAGCAGGGATAGGAGGCGAGGAGCATCCTGAGCGCAGGAATGGATATCTTCTGCTGATGAATGATCTCCCTGAGACAACGGATCCACTTGAGGTCGTTGTTGGAATAATATCTTCGCCTCCCTCGCCTTGCGGGGAAGATAAGCCCCGCTGCCTCATAAAGCCTCAGGGTTTGCGGATGCACAGCGAGCAATCTCGCTGCTATCCCTATAGGGTATACCGCCTCCTCATCGCCCACTAATGCTGACATAACATTTTATACTAAACCTGACAATTATAATTGTCAAGTTTTATTGAAAAAAAGCGGCATTAAGGAGGATAATTTTCTTATTTTTCAAGGAGATAACCCCGTCTTGTCCGTGCCTTTAGCCCTCCTTTTTTTAATTCCACCTTCACCTCATGCCATCTTTTTAATCCCAGAGTCTCCTTGGGGTAATAGCCGATAAGGTACTGACTGCGTAATTCCTCACCGATCCGAGAGTAGACGCCAGCAAGGTCTCGGGCTAAGCGAGGGGAGTAATATCTTCCTCCAGTCTCGTCCGCCAGCCTTTCCATTACCCTTTCGGAGAGGAAATCAGGACGACCCAGGCGGATGGGGTAGATGACGACATCACTTATTCGCGCCAGATGGATAACCTCCTCCAAGGTATGGATACTTCCCGGTCCTCCTCCGAGGAATGCCTCATCCCTCCCATCGGAAAGAACGATGATCGCCTTTCTTTCGGTAAGGAAGCGGAGACGAGAGATGGCGTGATAGATGGCATCGTAGAGGGCGGTTCCGCCGTAGGCTTTTATTTTTCTTATCGCTTCTTTCACTTCTTCTTTGTCGTTGGTGATGTCAGTGAGCTCCTTTATCTCGGAGGCGAACTTGATGGCGAATAGCTGATCCTCATCCCGGATCGCTTCATCGATAAAGGAGCAAGCTGCTTTTTTCACCTCCTCCATAGCCTCGAGCATACTACTGCTTCCGTCGATGAGGATGGCGACGGTTATCGGACGAGAGGTCTTCTCGAAGAGGGCGATCTCCTGAGGTTTCCCATTGTCGTATACTATGAAGTCGTTCTTCTTTAGATCGATGATGTACCGGTTTTCCCTATCGGTTACCGAAACGGTGAGGAGTACCAGGTTGACCTCAGCGCGGTAGATCGTCTTCGGTAAGGGGAAGGGTTTCCTCTTTTTTTTCTTTTTCTCCTCCAGTTTAAAGGTGATGAGGGAAGAGGCGGTCTCCAATGGTGAGGGTTTGGGGGCAAGCGATAAGGAGTGGAGGGGTGCTTTTCGATCGAGGTCGTTTATTACTATATTTGCCGAGAATGACGGAGGGAGGGTTCCCTCAGGGGATATCTCTTTCCAAGGGATGGCGCATTCGTATATCCCTCCATTATCCTTTTGCTTGATTTCCACCTTTACTCCCTTTGGCTTTAGCCTGAAGAAGTTTCTTCCGCGCTCTTCTATCTTCTCCATAAGGGGTTTTCCTCCCCTCAACCCGAAGATGAAGAAGAACCTTTTATCCTCGAAGGTGGGAAGGGTGATCTCGAAGAGGAGAGAGTCCCCCTCCCAGAGGTTTCCTCCTTCTTTGACCCGGGGGAAATCATCATCGGTGAGCTTGAGGAGAAGAAGGAGAGCATCCTCGTTCCAACCTAAAAAGAGAAGGGCGGAGGTATCCTTCTCTCCCTTCCAACTCCCTCGCACTACTTGATTTGTTCCCCTTATTGGTAACGGGATGAAGCTTAGCCACTCGGAAGGTCTACCGTCGATCTTTGCTTTTAGATAGGGGCAGGGGAGGGTATGGTGGATCGGTGAAGGGAGGATGAGAGGGAGAAGGATTATAGCGGTCAATATTCCTGAGGATACCGGGCTTATGGTGGTTTTAACCCTTCCTTTGGTGATCTTTCCCCTTTTCTTCCTCATCTTCCCTTTTCCTTGACATTGAGATAACAATGGGATATAATAAAATTGTCAAAATGTAAAATTAAGTTCAAAATCGAGGAGTACTATTATGAGGGTGAAGAGAAGGGGTCGTTCTTCTGAGCGAGGAACCGCCCTTATGCTCGCCATCTTTGCCTTCTTCGTCATCTCAGTGCTTATCGGAATCGGGTTTTCCATTATTGGAGGATCGAGGGATATCATTAGACGACAACTCCATTATCGGGCGATGGCGGAGAATGTGGCAAGAGCTGGTTTGATCGAAGCCCATTCCTGGCTCAGGAGACAGACCACCCAACCGGTTACCAATTTCAACCCTCAACGAGACTTCTCCAATCCACTTGATATTATAAACGATACCGATGATCCTTCAATAGGGATTGTTCGTTCCTTCCAGATAGGTTCCGTAAACAACCTCTGGGGCCGGTATGAGGTAAGGAAGGCGAATGCTGCTACTCCCTATGCTTCGGTGAGTAAATATAATTGGTGGGATAAGAATGTCCTCAGCTTTTGCGAAGATATCTCCGATAAAAGGTTGGGAAGTACATTCGCTGGTACCGGTAATGTTTGGAGGATGGAGAGCGTAGGATATGTATATGTTTTAATCGATCCAAGTAAACCGTTTTACGAATCGCCGAACCGGATAGTTGCCTCGGTGATTATGGCGACCGAATTCCAGCGGTTGGGGTTGACATTAAGTGCCGGTGCCATCCATATGAGCTGTAATCAACATATTTCGGTGAGTAATAAGGGTAGGATCCAGGCAACGGGTGAGCCGGGGATCGTGTGGCACGGAAGCGCGGGTTGTAGCGGTAACCTTACTACATCTGGTGGTGGTACGGTATCGGGGTCTCCGCAACAGCAGTCGTCGACCATACCCCTCACCTTTACGCAGATTTTTGGAGTAAGTAAGGATCAGCTCAAAGCTATGGCTGATATCTATGTGACCAGTGTGAGCGATCTTCCCTCCGAGCTTCCTGATTTAGCCATCGTTTACATTGAAGGGAATGCCTCTTTCTCCCGTACCAACCGGCTCTATGGTGGAGGGATCCTCATAGTTGACGGTAATCTCACCCTGACCCAAAACTCCCTTTCTAAGTGGTCGGGAGTAGTGGTGGTTACCGGCAATTTGAATATTGGGGATACCGCTTATCTCAGTGGGACGGTAGTGGTGATGGGGAATAATACCCAGGTTCACGGTAGCGGGGAGGTGGCAGAGATCGATTACGACGGCGACATTCTGAGTGTGGTTCAGCAGAAGATCGGTCAGTACCGGATGACCCGGGCTCCCTATCGACTTCATACCCATGATACCTCTCGCTGGTTTATATATCCCAAGCAAAGGTAAACCTTAAATTATGAAGGAGGAGAGATGGAAAGGATGAAAAAGGAGAAGGGGATCACCTTGGCGGAGACCTTGGTGGCGATGGCCATCTTCTCCTTCATTATGCTCTCCACCGCGGTCTATATAAGTACCGCGTTTACTACCTCCCAGGACACGGAGGATCGGACCTTTGCTACCGAGAAGGCGCTCCAGATAATCAATGAGCTTCGGGCTTATGCTCAGCGAGGTGAGGAGGGAACGCAGGTGCTCGATAGTTTCGATGATGGTGTTCAGACCAACCCCATCCTCACTACCAAAGAGGGGGTTACTGACCCGGCGGATAGACAGAGTGGAAATGTCGATCTTGGAGGATACTGGAAGTTTAGAAGGAGGATCACGGTTCGTCGCATCCCTAACGCTCCGAACAACAAGGATATCCGTTATGTTACGGTGAGGATCTATCGAGCTACGGAGAACGATCCCACCCATCAGGTCCTCGCCGAGGTCAGTTCCGTGATTCAGACAGTAGCGGATAATTATCCTCCCTCTCAGGTGTTTGACATCTACCTCATCGCATTGAGTAATGTCCCTGGCTGGTGGGTGAAGATGGTGACCATCCAGCCATTGGTGGAGACGGCGATCGAGGAGCTCGAGATGAGGAACCCGGGACTTCAGTTTCGCACCCATTGGGTCACTGAGCTCGCCTACGGCCGGGACAAGGAGTATCTCCCCTATGTGAATGAGACCAACGATTCTCGAGCACCGATACCTTGGGTCTATTTCTATCCCGGGAGGATGCCCGATCCTAGTACCCACTCCAATATCGGTTCCACCCATTACTATGTTGCTGCTCGGTTTAAGGCGAGGGTGAATATCGACGGCACCATCGTTAACGATTACGACGGCAACCCCTCGTCTCCCACTTATAACCCCTACCCCTTTGCGGTTGCCGATCAGTATAACCACGCGATGCGTTATTATGACGAGCTCAATCTGTTCAATAATCGGGTTCAAGCGGGGACTGAGGACGAAAGGACGCCTACCCTTCGTCTTCTTCTCGATGAGATGAATGAGAACCCAGCTAAGTTCGCCAACGCCCTGTTCGTCAATCTTCATGGTGAGCTCCTTCCCGCTCCTCCAGTGAGGAATTATTCCGATCCCGCTAAGGATCCGGAGGTGCTCCAGGGGATAAGGGTGGTGACCCACCCGGAACAGATAATGTATAAGAGTACCGATCCGGTGAAGCTGAGGGTGTACGCCTTCCTTTCAGAGCCATACCGGTATTACAACCGATATGTGGGCACCACCTATGAGCCTAGGGCAGGACATGATATGGTGCGGGAGATAAAGATATTCATTCCGGAATCTTATGACTCTGCAGGTAATATGTACATCATAAAAGCGAGCGATGTTAAGGTCTATCGGATTAGGGGAGGAATAGATTCCGACGGGAGTGATACGGTGAACCATCTTCCTGACTTCACCAACGAGCCAGAGGAAAGGTGGGCTGGTCCTGAACTTGCTCCTACCTCTGGTGGTCCTGAGGATATGTATTATACCATCCAAACCGATTGGGACAATCCCAATACCCCTCAGACGGAACACGGATGCCTCATTACCCTGTATAATACCCCGTTGAAGTGTCGCTATGATTCAAGCGGTCAGCAGGGACTTTACTGGGAATCTTCGGGTAATAGGTCTTATAGAAATACCGTACTTTATGGATTAGAGTATATCCCCTCTCCAGTGTTAGATAATACCTCAACCACCCGTAACTACCGCAACCTGACCGCGGTTGGGGGAAGGAATAAACCCAAGAACACCGCCCGTTGGATAGTCGAGATAGACGATAACTCCGATAGCCTTCCGGAGCAAGGATATCTCACCATTGAGACGCGGATAGGTGATGGCAACCCAAGTACCGACTGGCAGGACCTTCAATATGGCACACTCTTCCCCACCAGGAACCAGCCAGCAAATCTTTCCCGCACCTATACCTGGATTGGGATGCTTCCTCCAGTGAGTGAACGCTATCAGTTTATTGGGGACCCGAGGCATCATCCCTATGTGGATCAGGAGGCGGATTACAGTGCGACTAATAATCCATTAGGGGATGGCTATAATTGGTTCTGGGATAGTGAGGTAAGAGATCCTGATGATGACTTACCCAATGAGTATCCTGGTTATGCTCACCGCTATGAGGGATGGAATTCAAGCAGTCCTATGGCTATCGATGTCCCTCGTCTCTTTATGATCTGGCGGGCAGGGCTTTTAGGGAGTCGTTCGGTATTTACCTCTATGACCGGTTATTCCTTCTACTATATGGGGATAGGGAATGAGATCGGTTATGACTCAGCGAACGATTTCCCGAACAGTATCCCTGTTTCCACCGAGCCATTCACCGGATCTGGTGGTGATATGTGGGAGCAGTCGATAACCAGCGGTAGAGGTGGTTCCAAATGGGTGAAGGAGACGGATAATCTTTGGGTGGGGCTCTATTGGATAGGAGAGCTTTATCCGGACTTGATGTACAACAAGACCTGGAAGAATTGGGGTAATTTGCCTACTACTGGTGGGGTGAGGAACTTCGTTAGGGAGGCGAGGAGCGATCTCAATATATACCGATTTGGTTTGAGAAACCATTATCCCGACGAAAAGATCGTTGACTGGGATCCTCTGAGAAGAACCTCCACCAGGGGATGTGCTTCCTTCTTCAACGCCACTGCATCGGGGGGCAGTCAGCCGTTCAACCATCTCTATCGAACCAACACCAATGCCACCATCACCTCCGATGGTCAGGAGATGTCCAATTCCTACAACTTCCCCTTGCCAGCCACTATAAGCTGTTGGCGACCATTTGACCTCGATCTGGGGGGTAATACCCCGCCAGAGTGGAATGTTCAACCTTACCCGGCATTGAGAGGAAGGAATACCCTCCTTAATACCTTTTACCTCCACTCATCGGGTCACCGGGGTAGTGCTTTATTTCGGATGGATGATCTGAACGATACCTCGAGGAGTGCCTACTTCGTGATCAACGGGCTCTCCCCTTCTGGTGATGAAGGAACTGCCCTCATTGCTCGATATGGAGTAATCTCTATCCTTCACGGATTTTTCCTTGCCGGTCTTTCTCCAACGAATCGGATAGTTCAGTTACCTCGAGTGGTTATCACCAAGCCTTCCTCATCCGATGAGCTCAATAACCCATCCACCATTCAGATAGAATGGACGGTGGAGTGGAAACGGTGGGATGGAGAGAAGTACACCTCAGCCTATTCCGGTAGTTTCACCGAAAATCAACCTTTACTCTATGTGTTGATGTATTCCGACGATGGCGGTGCTACTTGGCGGTTCATCCAGGATGGGACGGTAAACCAACATATAGGATATCTCCCCACCCTTAGCGATGGTTCCCTGGATAATGCCCATATCGTTACCTCCTCTCCCTATTACTGGTCAACTCCTGGCTCAAGTTTCCCCGAAGGTACTTATATCATTCGGATAGAGGCTTATCGGAGAAACTTCAACCTCCACTACTCCTATCATCAGGTCCCGGTTTACATAAATAGGTGATGGATATGGAAAGAAGAAGCGAGCGCGGGGTTACCCTTATTGAGATGCTGGTTGCTATTACCATTATGAGCGTCATTACCCTTCTCTTCTACTCCTTGGTCACCGGTACGATGAATGCCAACACCCAACTCGAAGCCCATACTATACTCTCCTCCTACGGACAGCGGGCGATAAATATGATGAAGTCAGAGGTCGCTCAATCGAAGCGGATATATGAGAACGATACATTTGGAAACGCCCTCCTGAACCGAGTGACTCTTCCCTCTGCCTACCCTCGTGCCTCCGGTACTCGTCTTCCTGTGATAGAGGGAAGCAAGACCTCTTTCTCCACTGTTCCCACGGGAAGCGTGGGTAATTCCCTTTTCTTCCTCGAGGATTACCCTCCTTTCGTCTACAACAATAAATACTACATCGATCTCTACAAGTTCATCTATTACTACCTCACCGAGAAGAACGCGGGTGATCTCCGAATAGCTAACCTTCCCAAATACCTGGACCTGGTGAGGTTCGAGAGTAACTTTTATGCCAGCTATGACCAGATAATGAAGATTCCCAATGATCCTCCGGATAGAGATAGAGATGGCGTTCTTTCCGCCCTTAATGCTGCTGGCGTGCATTATGTTGTTGATACAGCTGCTTCTTCAGTTAATGATATGTTCTATAGGAATAATGGAAGTAGTTTAACCAAGGAAACCAGCCATCACATAGGATATAGTGAGGCAAAGCCATTCATCCGCATCCTGTCCGAGGAGAAGGTCACAGCCAGGCTTAGGTATACCATAGCCTATAATCGGAGCTCCAACTTTCCTATCCTAACCCCGGTTCCCAAATACGCCACCGAGACTAACCGTCCTTTCGGTTTCGAGATATTGGTCATAGGTCCTACCTCGGCGAGGGAGGTTCTCCTCCGACTTGTTTTTGCTGCTCAGATAAAGTATCGCCTTTTCTCTCAGCCGATGGAAGTCGTGGTTCAGGCGAAGGAGTATTAGTCTTCTTCGTACAATTCAGGGAAGGCTTTACGCGCTTGAAAGCTTGTTTGGGAGAATGGATTTAAGAGAGGAACCTTCCTTGGTTCCTTATGATAAAGGGTTAGGCTATCCCAGTTAACCGCTCCCCTCAATCCCTTTTTTACCAAAAGGGTGATAAATTCTCCTCGGATGTGAGCCCTGGTATCTTTAGGGGGAGAGGAGAGGGCTTCCTTTATCTTTTCCCCCAGTCCTGGGAAGGAATTCCCCACTCCTTTCTCCCGAAGGAGGTAGAAAAGTCCCCGTTCCCGGTCGATGAGGTGAAACTTCAGATCTCGCTCGATTAATCCATGATAGCTTCGGTTTACCTTAAAATATTCGGAAAGAGCGAGCTGGGCATATTTAGCATGTCGTTTCAAGGCGAGGTAGTCTCCCTGCCTCAATCGGGAGCGAAGAAAGCCATCTAAATCAAACCGCCGGGGGTCCTTATTACGGTGATAAAAGAGTGCTCCTTCGAGCCCCCAGCTCTTCATTTTTCTAATGAAGTATTGCCACCGGTTTAGCTCAGAGAGGGTAATCCCCTCCCTTTTTAAGTAGCGTTCCAGGAGCCACTTTTTGGTGATCCAGTCTATCTCTCCTACCATAGCCTCTGGCTTTGTCTCAAGTTTTGACAGCACCTCCTCCCACCTTTCCAGAACCTCTTTTTGGTAAGGTAAGATGTTGACATCGTTTCGGGCGAAATAGTCCTTTACCGCTTTTAAATACCACCATTGGAGCTCAAGAGCGGTTATAAACCGCCCATTCTCCAATCTTACCTTCGTCTTCAGGGAGGGATCACGAGATATTTCTCGTAGGGCTTGGATGGGATCGTCGAGATCGAAGTGCTCGTTCAGCGCTCCTCCCTCGATTGCCTGAAGGACAAGGCCCGTGGTGCCCAATTTGAGATAGGTGGCGAGTTCGCTCATATTGGAATCGCCGAGGAGTATGTGAAGACGCCGGAACCGTTCCACTGAGGAAAGGGGTTCGTCCCGAGAATTTATTATCCCTCGACGGAAAGTGGTGTCAGAGGAAAGCTCGGAATCAATGAAGTCCGCTCGCTGAGAGAGCTGGAAGTAGAAGCCCTCGGGTGTGAAGATTTTGCCCGCTCCGGTTATTATCGTCCGGCTTATCAAAAAGGGGATGAGCCGTCTTATGATAAGCTTAAAAAAGGAGCTCTCATTCAAGTTCCCTCCCCGACGAGCGACGAGATAGTTCTCATGGCAACCGAAGGTGTTCCCTCTGATGTCGACATTATTCTTGAATACCATTATCTTTCCCCGGGTTGGTTTACTTGAGAGCTCCTTTTCAGCGGAGCGGGCGAGCTCCTCAAGCATCCTCTCTCCCGCCTTATCGTATATCACCACCTCGAGCGGGGTAAGACACTCTGGAGTGGCGAATTCGGGGTGATCACCGGTGTCGAGATAGAACCGCCCTCCATTACTCAAGAACATCCGGTTTTTCTTAACCGCATACCGTCTTCTCTCAGGGATGAAGCTTCCGTAATCCCCCCTTACCTCAGGGTAGAACTTCTCCTCGTAAAGGCGGATATAGCCCAACTTGTCCATCTCCTCGTTTAACAGCTCAAACATCTCGGTGCCGGTGAGAAGGCTGTGCTGTCCCCTCTTTTCGGGATAATGAATGATAGCGTATTCGGTTTCCAGTCCAAATATACGGTTGATCATTTACTGGACCTTATGAGGAAAGCAGATTCTTTATCTCCTCACGGGAAAAGCGGTGGAGCTTCCGCTCCCGATTGAGGGTGCCATCAAGTATGGCAAGCTCGAGGTGGTTAGGGGAGAGGGGGATACTTCTCGGTGCGGAAGCAAGGGCACGATGAGCGAGCCGTAGTGCCTCCTTAAAGGGAAGTAGTTTTCCCTTAGGGAACTCCTTGGCGAGGAATTGTCGGATTACATTTTTCTTTAGCTCCTCTGTCTCCGGATGGCGGAAAATATCCCCAATTACCGCAAACCCCTTTTCCTCAATAAGTCCTCCGCTTGCTGGGATATAGTAGATGTGGTTCTCCTCGTCCTCCTCCCCAAGCTCAACAAGGAGAATCTCTACCTCGAGGGGAAAGAGACGAGAGCTGAAGATCTCGCCAAGGGTAGTGGAGAATTCCGAAGCAAGTGCTTTTGCCTTAACATCCTTTCTCGAGTAGGCAAACCCCTTGAGATCGGCATATTGCACCCCCGCCCTTCGCAGTTTCTCGTAATCGTTATAAACCCCAGTGCCAGCGAAGGCTATCCGATCGTAGATCTCAGCGATCTTGTTCAGGGTGCTACTCGGATTTTCGGCAAGGAGGAGAATACCTTTTTTGAATTCCAGGGCGACGATGGGGTTTGCCCGGGCAAGCGCTTCCTCCACGATGTCCCGTTTTATCTTCAAAAGCTCCTTTGGAGAGACGAATTGGCTAAACTCCATCATTTCTCTTCTCCGTATCCTGGGATGTCGGAGACCCCCCTTTCCGAAACATCCTTTATCAAGAAGAGTTTTCCTGAGGTGGCAGCATCCCTCTTAGCGGCAAAGGATAACGCCTTCACCATCAGCTCAACCGCTTCATCCCGGTTCATACCATCCCGGAAGAAGTGTTCGAAGGTGCTCTTCGCCCTTTCTCCGCCGGAGCCGGAAGCGGCATAGGGCTCCTGCTTGGATCGGGTAAATGTTCCACCGGTTATGTCGTATTCGAATATCTTCCCCCTCTTTTCCTTGAGGTCATATCCCACGAATATCGGCATTACTGGAAGTCCCATTACCGCTGCCGGAAAATTCTGCTCGATGAGCTGAGAGAGTTTGTTCGCCTTTCCCTCCAAGGTGAGAGGGATTCCTTCCATCTTCTCGTAGTGTTCGAGCTCTGTTTTGAACAGCTTTGCCATCTTTATGCTGGGACCAAATGTCCCCGCTATCGCCAAGGCGGAATAATCATCGGTCTTGAATACCTTGACCACATCCTCGCTCACTACCAGATGACCATCGATGGTCGCCCTGCGGTCGCCAGCGATCAACACTCCACCCTGATAGCAGAGGGCAGCGATGGTGGTTGAACGGACTACTTCTTTTGGAACCTCGAGCTTATTGAATGAGGGGATGAGCTCAGGATAATGAGTTTTGAGAAGAGCGGTGAAGCTCGGTCCCGTATATCGATGGAAAAGCATCGTTACTCTCCTCCTTCCTGCTTAAAGCTGTCAACAAACCTCTGTGCCTCCTCCTCCGGATTCTCCTCCGCCTCAGATAGAACATCGTCTATTATCTCATCGAGTTTCTTAAGCCTCTTCTCTATTTCCTCGCCCCGTTTTATTACCTCTTCCTTTGGGGTCGGACCCCCTTTTTCTTCTTTCTCTTTGCTTTTTCTTTTTTCCGGTTGTTTCTCTTTTGATCCCATTTTTCACCTTAAGCCGATATCTTTGAAAGAAGTTCCTTCGCTGTTTTTACCTTTTTAAAAATATCTCCTACCTCGGCTCTCGTCCCTTTGGTAGGATCGGGAAGAGGAACCTTTATTAGCTTCTCCCCGCCGAGGTCGAAGGTAAGGCTGTCCCAATTCGCCTCCACGATGTCTGAGGGAAAACGGCGGAAACACTCCCCTCGGAAATAAGCCCGGGTGTCCTCTGGGGAATGGGAGAGGAAGTGATTTATCCTCTCTTCTCTTACCACCCGTCTCACCTCACCTTCCTGCTCGAGGAGGAAATAGAGCCCCCGTTTCTCATCGATGAGGTGGTATAAAAGGTCCATCTTTCTCAGCCGGGGGTCCTCCCAACTTATCCCCTTCCTTCCTCGGTAACGGTCGAGGAGCCATAACTTTATCACCCAGTCTATCTCCGAACGGAGAGCTAAGGGATCGTCAGCCAATTTTTTGAGCACCTTGCCCCATTCAGCAACCACCTCCCGTTCTTCAAGGGTGGCTTTCCCCTTTCCCTTTATGTAATCCCGCGCCTGTTCGTAGTATACCTGTTGTATCTCGAGGGGGGTTAGCTTCCTCCCATCAGCGAGAGAAAGTTTAAGCTTGAGATCAGGGTGGTGGGAGATGGCGAGGTTGGCTTTAACTGGTTCCGCAAGCTCAAGGTCCTCAGAGAGAGCATCATCCTCCACCATTTTCAGGATAATGGCGGTAGTACCCAGTTTCAGAAAGTTGGTGTATTCGCTCATATTGGCGTCGCCGATTATCACATGGAGACGGCGGAACCTCTCTCTGTCAGCATGGGGTTCGTCTCGCGTGTTTATCAGGGGACGTTTGGTGGTGGTATGGGCACCAAGGATGGTTTCGAAGAAATCAGCCCGTTGAGATATCTGATACTTAACCGAACCTACCCCGTTTTCCGCCCCTACCTTTCCTGCTCCGGTGAATATCTGCCGGCTGATGAAGAAGGGGAGAAGATATTTCAACAGATAAACCGGCGGTGAGGATGAGGGGGGAAAGATTCGGTGATATGCTTCTTTCGAGATAAGGTAATTTTCATGAGAACCATAACTATTGCCCTTTCTATCCGAATTGTTCTTGTAGATCTCTATCTTCGTTCCCGGCTCAAGCCGTTCCATTGCTCGTTTCGCTGCTAAAGTGATAATCCTTTCCCCAGCCCGATCGAAGGCGACCGTATCCTTTATCTTCAAACACTCAGCGGTGGAGAACTCGGGATGGGCATGATCCACATAGAACCTCGCCCCATTCACCAGAAGGTTATTTATCTTCAGATTATCAGCCCGGGAGACCCGTACCGTTTCCCCCTCAGAGGTAAACCCTCGGGCGTCGAGGAATGGGGTTTCCGCCTTGTAATCCCAACCCACCTCAGCCACCCGATCGAAGGAGTTAACGATCAGGTAAGAGGCGCGGATAAGGTCAAGATTCGTCCCCGGAGTGGTAACGGCGTATTCCTGTTCTATTCCCATAACCTTTGGTATGCTCATTGCTTCCCTTAGAGGTAACGGCTATCCACCCTTATCTCCTCTACCTCCTTTTGCTCTTTCCTTAGCCTGCCCGGAAGTAAGCTTTCTACCGCAATTATCCGCTCTCCCTTTCTACCCGCGATCTTGGTCCAATCGTCGGGATTGGTGGTATTGGGAAGGTCTTCGTTCTCCTTATATTCATCCCGAATCGCTTGGAGGATATCCTCTTTCCTTATGCCCTTCTTCCCTGTCTGAATTAGTCGCTTCAGGGCGTATGTTTTTGCCCGGGAGACGATTGCTTCGATCATCGCCCCGGAGGAAAAATCCTTGAAATAGAGGATCTCCTGCTCCTTGTTCTGGTAGGTAACCCTGAGAAATTGTTTCTCCTTCTTCGTCGAATACATCTCCTCCACTGCGACATCGATTAGATGGGAGACCAGCTTTTCTGGATCTCCGCCGAAGTGAGCGAGTTCCTCGGAAGCAAAGGGGAGATCAGGAGTAAGATACTTTCCAAAAATCTCTTTTGCTGCCTCTTTGTCTGGCCGATCGATCCTTATCTTGACATCGAGCCTCCCCACTCTGAGGACCGCGGGGTCTATTAAATCCTGTCTATTGCTTGCTCCGATTACGATTACATTCTCAATGCTTTCCACACCATCTATCTCCGCCAAGAACTGGGGCACGATGGTGGATTCGATATCCGAAGAGATGCCGGAACCCCGAATGCGGAATAGCGACTCCATCTCGTCGAAGAAGACGATGACCGGAAGTCCGTAAGATGCCCTCTCCTTTGCCCGCTGAAAGACCTCGCGGATGCGGTACTCCGTTTCCCCCACATATTTGTTCAAGAGCTCCGGACCTTTTATGTTGAGGAAGTAACTCTTTATCCCGGTGCCAAGTTTCTCCTCGGTTTTCTTGAGCTCTTCATCGAGGTTGTTGAGGTCTATTTTGTTTGTCCGCAGATACTCCTCGAGCCAATGAATGGCATAATCCTCGTCGCTCATCTCCTTCCGGGAGAGGAGATATTCCTTCCGCTTACGCTCCAGCATCTCTCCAATCCTCACCCGATCGAGACAGGCGCCGAATCCTTTCTCCTTGAGCTCAATAAGGAGGTTATACCAATCGGTTATATCCCAGACAAGCTCGCTTTTCTTTCCCTTTCTTGCCGCCATCCGCCTTATGAATCTCTCCAGGATGCCGGATTCGTCGAGCTTCTGATAGAGCGCCTCGGTGTCTCCTTCAGGTGGGTTCTTGTAGATCGCCCGGTAATCGTAGATCTGGGAACAAAGGTTTTCAAACCGCATCAGGATGTCCCGCCCCTTCTTTCCCTTCTTTAATTCTTTGTAGATCAGTATTGCTTCTTTATTCTCCTCAAGGAAGCGACGGATCCTCCGGGATAAAGAGTTGGCTACCGCCTTTGCCAACATCGTCTTCCCACAGCCAGGAGGTCCGTAAAGGAGGATGCCCTTAGGTGGTTTGAGCTTAAATTGGGAGTAGAGATGACCGTAGATATAGGGTAGCTCCACCGCATCCTTCAGTTGCTCTATCTGGGGGGCGAGTCCCCCGATATCCTCGTAGGTTACCTCCGGTATCTCCTCGAGTACCACCTCCTCCACCTCTGATTTGGGGAGTACCTCGAAGATGAGCTCTGTCTTTGGATCAAACCGGACATTGTCCCCGATACGGGGTTTTTTGGCAAGAAGCGATGAGGAGAGTTTCACCACCCGCTCTTCAGTATCCCGGGAACGGATGATAACCCGGTCCTCATCAAGCAGGTTCACCACCTTCGCCACCTCGCCTACAGCGAAGTCATCCCGAAGATCAACGATGTTAAAAGCTGGGTTTAGGAGAACCTTCTGCCCTGGTTTTAGGTCCTCCCGCTTTATCTTCTCGTTTGCTATTTTGACCTCGTAGATCTTTCCATCCACCGCTATTTGAACCAGCTCTGGATCAGGGGAGAGACCGATGAAGGTGCCATAGGGAAGGGGAGGGGCTTTCAACTTGCCTACTTCCTCCCGAAGGAGGGCGATCTCTCGTTTGGTCATCTCGAGGATATGGCGGAACCGCTCATTCTCCTCCCGAAGTCTTTTTACCTCAGCAGCGAGGAAATCCTTCTCTCGCTCGAGATCCCTGAGTTTAAATTTTGTCTCGAGGATATCTTCCTCTCTCATATTTCTCCCCAAGTTAGGCTTGAGGTTTTAATCTCTTTCTTGCACCAAGGAAACTGCAGGAGAGGGAAAGTAGGGTTTTGGTTTCCCCTTTTTCAGAGAGAGAAGAGCTTCCGCTTCGGAGAAGTGTTTCAGCGCCTCCTTCAGCTGATTGTCTGCGGTGATGAGCACCCGGTAGGAGGCGGTTTCGTCGAATAGATTGGCGGCTATCTCCGATTTCAAGAATAGCTTGACATAGCGGATGTCCCTGTTGAACTCCGCCTCGTTGATGTTTATCTTCTCCCTTTTTAGGAAATGTTTGAAATCAGCTACCACCTTGTCCGATACCTGAAATTCTTTAAGGAAGGTAGAGAAATCACGAGCGAGCTCTTTGTGGCGGGCAGCATAGCGAGAACCATAGGCGAAGAAGAGATTCCGCTGGCGGAGCTTAGCCACGGTGTTACTGAAATAATCGCTTTTAACCACGATGTCGGGTGTTATTCCACCACCACCATATACCTTTCTCCCCCCTGCGGTTAGATAAACCTCTTTCTTCCTCTCCTTCTCCTCGTTGGGATTGGGATTTACTTCCCCAAATCCCTCGAGGAAGTAGTACTCATTATTCTTATAATTCCGTTGAATGAGCCGACCGCTTGGGGTGTAGTATTTGGCTGTGGTGAGGAATAGGGCTGAGCCATCAGAGAAGCGGAACTGCGATTGAACAAGCCCTTTGCCAAAGCTTCTCTCCCCTATGATAAGACCCCGGTCCCAATCCTGTAGCGCCCCGGCTACGATCTCGGAGGCGGAGGCACTACCGTGGTTTATGAGGACAATTAGGGGATACATTGGATGGGTATCACGATCAGTGGAGTAAAACTCTTCGTTGGAGTCTGGTGTTCTCCCTTTGGTGAAGACGATCTTTTTCCCGCCAGAGAGGAATTTATCCGCCACCTGTACCGCTTCGATGAGATAGCCTCCAGTATTTCCCCGGAGGTCAAATATTAGACGCTTCATCCCTTCTTTCTCCAGCATATCGAGCGCCTCCCCGAGCTCGCTATGGGTTGTCTGGGAGAAGCGGTTGAGCCTGATGTACCCCGTTTGGTCATCGAGCATAAACTTGTAGGTTACCGAGTAAATTGGTATCCGATCGCGAACTATGGTGAAATGTAGAGGTTTTTCCAATCCGGGTCTTCTTACGGTAACGGTCACCGTGGTGCCCCGTGGACCACGAAGAAGGCGGTAGACCTCTTCAGTGGTGGTGGGGACAATCGATTTACCGTTGACCTCGATGATCTGATCTCCTGCCCTTATCCCCAACTTCGCTGAGGGACCCCCTTCGATGGTGGAGATGACGGTCAGTACCCCGTCGATAATGTCGAAGGTGATGCCGATCCCCTCGTAATCGCCGCGATATCGCTCCTCGAGTGCCTTATACTCCTTGGCAGTCATATAAGAACAATGGGGATCGAGTTTTTTGAGCATACCGGTTATGGCAGATTTAATAAGGGTTTCCGGGGGCACTTCCTCCATATAGTTCTTCTCGATCGTCTTCATCGTTTCAGTGAGTTTGGTTATGACGGAGGGAGTCTCTTTCTCCAAACGGAGATATCCCCCGGCTACACCACCGAAGAAGGCAGAAACGATGACCACGATTAAGGGAAACAAGAAGGGACGTTTAAGCATCATCATTCCTCTCTTTAATAATTATATTAGTAGGC
>JAGGZT010000012.1 GCA_021161905.1 Acidobacteriota bacterium
CCACTCCTCACGGAACGCCTTCACCAACCCCCGGGCTGAGTGGAACTGCTCTTGAGAGGCAACCCCGGATCCAGAGGCGAAATATCCGTCTATCTCCCCTTGGGCGAGGATGATCTTCGCCGCTCGATAGACCTTGGAAGCAGGAGGATTGCCCGAGGTATCGCAGAAGTTCGCCAGTTTGAACCCCTCCTTTAGCACCGCATCCATCGACATCATCGACCCACCACCGCCAGCGCCATGGAAACCGATATAGCCCTCACCCTTCTTGAACCCCTCCGCCAATTGGATGAAGTAGAAGGTCCCTCGATAATCCCCTTCCTCCACCTTGTAGGCAATCCGCTCGAGCTCGGTAGCAGGACGACTGAACTCACGGGCGATATCGATGCCAAGCTCGGGATGACGGAAGACCGCGTAATCATCGATGGTGAGACGGCAATCAGCGGCAATGAGCCTACCATCCTTGGTGAGCACCAATGGATTTATCTCTGCAGATCGCGCCTCGTACTTCCTCGCCACCCGGTAAAGGGACGAAAGGAGCTTTCCCAATTTGAGAAGAAGGGATCCTGAGATACCGGTTCTCCTCACCAACTCCCTCGCTCGATACTCGGGGAAACCACCGCTTACCACTATCTCCTCCTTTGCTACCTTGTCTGGAAAACGACGAGCGATCTCCTCTATCCCCGTACCGCCAACCGAGCTGAAGAGGATCACCGGTTTCCTCGCGGTATCATCAATGATAACACTTACGAAAAACTCGCGCTCGATCGCGAGCTTCTCCTCAACAAGAACCCCCTCCGGCATCACCCCTTTGAACTTCTTCTTTAATATCTCCTCCGCTTTATCTCCCGCCTCCTTTCCATCCTTGGCGAAAAGTATCCCCCCTAACGAAGCGCGTCCGGTGGTCCAGACCTGAGCCTTTATCGCCACCTCGCAGGCTAAGTCCTCGGCTATCTTCCTCGCTTCCCTTTGGTTCCTGGCAAGTGCTCCCCGAGGGATATCTATCCCCTCCTTCTTGAGTATCTCTTTACCTTGGTATTCATAAAGCCGTGCCAAGCTTCACCTCCCCTTTCACTAAATAAAACCCCCCTTTCCCCTTAATGGTAACTGGAAAAGGGGGGTATGTCAATCAAGCCCCAAATGGCTTGCTGTTAGGGTTTACTCCTTAACGGTGATATTCAAATCGCTAAGAAGGGTACCGGTCACTTTCTTCAGATTGAAAAGGGCGATATTGTAATCGACGATCGCCTTTATCTCCTGACTCTGGGCAGAAGCGAGATCCTCCTGAAGCCTTAGTACCTCGAAGTTGGTGGACGCACCAACAGCGAACTTTTCCTCCTCTGCTTTAAGCTGTTTCTCCGCAAGCTCCCTCGCCTTACGCGATGCCTCTACCTGCTTCAAGCTGGAGATCACCCTGCGCACCGCATCCCTCACCTCAAGGATCACCTGCTGCTCCAAATTGCGCAACCTCTCCCGCTCCTGCTCCAACTCGATCTCAGCCTGGGCATAAGCTGCCTCGGCAGATCGATTCTCAAGCGGTAGGTTCAGACTGAAGTTCACATTAAAGGTGCGGAAGTTTCCTGTAAAGATATCCCTTAGCGCTCCTCCTAAACCGCCCTCTTGATAACCTATGATCTCGTATTCCCTAGTAAAGGGATTGCCGATGATTATGGGCTTTCTACCATTAAGCCCGTTCAGGCTCGCCGTGAACTGAAGGTTGAGTTCCGGTTTTAACTGGTTTCGTCTGTAATAAACCGTTTCCTCCTTTATCTTTACATTAAGCCTTTCCTGAATGAGGTCGGGACGATTCTTGAGCGCTTGCTTGATGCACTCCTCGAGATCCGGCACCTCTTTTTCTGAGCTCGGTTCCGTTATCGGGATGATCTCAACCTCCCAAGATGAAGGAGAAAGTTCCCCCTTCATCGCCCGGAGGAGTTGATCCTTAGCGGATTGGACTGCACTCTCCGCAGATATAATGTCCACCTCTCGCTGAGCCACCGCTGCTTCAGCCTGGGTTATCTCAATCGGAGGAAGGCTTCCCACTGCTACCTTGGTCTTGGTCATCTCAAGCTGATCCTTAGCCAACTTAAGAGAGCCTTTCTTCACCTCAAGATCCCTCATTTGGAAAACGAGGTTGAAGTAGAGCTCCTGAACCTGAGCAAGGGTGGAGATCACCTTATTCTTAAATTGGGCAAGGCTGAGTTCCCTATTCTTCCTCGCTATTATGAGGTTATACTTGGCGATCCGAGAACCGAAGTTCTTTAAAAGGGGTTGGGTTAACTGGAAGCTCAAATTGGCTGTATGGTATGGATTATAAAGGGAAAACGGGCTGTTAGAGGAGGAACGGTTATCATCAAAGCTTATCTGGAAGTTCCCACCTGAGAAGGCGAGGTTTTTCTTTATTCCTGCATTAAAGGAGTAGCGTTGGCTTATATTGACCTTCAGGTTGCTGAAGTAATTGAACGGCTCGGTACGGCTACTGTTATAGCCAGTGGTAGCGAAGGTCACGAAGTCAAAGGACCCTTCCGCTGCAGTGACTCCTTCCTTGGCGGCACGGGTGCTATACCTTTCAATCTTTATGTCAAGATTGTTCCTAAGCGCCTCCTTCAACGCATCCTCAAGGGAAAGCTTAATCACCTTGTTTCCTTTAGCTCCTCCTCCTGCCAAACCGGGAAGAGCTAATAAAAGAGAAAAGACACAAACCAGGCTAAGCACAAAACCTCTCTTCTTCATTCCTTTCACCTTTTCCCTCCTATTCTTTTACGAAAAATCGATGATTCCACTGCTCCATTATCCTAAAATCAAAGAATGAAAAACAACCCTCTTATACTAATACGCCATTTCTCGCTCTTTTGTTTAATCAATCTCAAAATAACCCCTCAAAAATCAATTTTATTGATTTCAGCTCAACTTATGCTATTATATCTGTATATTCACTAAGGAGGGAGGAGAAAAAGTTGATCAATAGGAACGAACTGCTCGATATATTCAAGAGATATAATGCCCTTCTTGAAGGCCATTTTCTTCTGAGTTCTGGTCTTCATAGCCCACAATACCTCCAGTGCGCTTTAGTGCTCCAATACCCTGATGTAGCGGAGAGGCTGGGAAAGGAACTCGCCTCACTCTTCCCCGATATAACTATAGACGGGGTGATCTCTCCAGCACTTGGTGGGATCGTAATAGGACAGGAGGTGGGAAGGGCTCTTGGTGTTCGAGCGTTCTTCGCGGAACGGTTGGAAGGAAAGATGACCCTCCGCCGTGGCTTCAGCATTGAAAAGGGGGAACATCTTCTGATAATTGAGGATGTGATCACCACCGGAACCTCGACCCGGGAGGTAATGAGCCTCGTCCGGAATCGGGGCGGAGAAGTGGTGGGAGTGGGAGCAATAATCAACCGAGGGAACGAGGAGATCGAGCCAGGACTTAAGAGCCGTTTCCTCCTGAAAATGGAGATACCTACCTATCCCCCCTCCGAATGCCCTCTCTGCAAGGAGGGTAAAACACCTTTAGTAAAACCGGGAAGCAAGGGAATTAGATAAATTTTAGGAGGAGAAAATGAAGGAAAAACTGCTCACCGCTTTGGTGATATTGGGGATAGGAGCGGTTGCTCTCTCCGCAGTGCTCTTTATCGTGAGAAGCGTTAGTGCCTCACCAGTGGACAAGATATTCCCCCGCGATACCATCTTCTATCTTTCGGTATCCGATCTCTCATTTGCCCGGGAGAACATAAAGACGACCAGATTGTGGAGCGCCCTCAACTCCTCGGAGACAAAGGACAAATTCCTATCCCTGAAGAAGAAGTTCTTCGCCGAAGCGGAGAAAAACCTCGGCTTTGATTTGAATGAGTTGGTCGATTTAATGGAGAGACGGGTCTCCTTAGGAATAGTCGCTTTACCGAAGAAGGGGAAAGAACCGGAGCTCCTTTTCGCTGCCGATATAAGAAAGACGAAATCGAAGATGAAGGAGCTGTTTGCAAAGAAGATAGAGCCAGCGCTGGCGAAGAAAGGGATGAAAATAACCGAGGTGGAGTACAAGGGTTATCCCTATCGCCTGGTAAAAAAGGAGGATAAGGTAAGGTCCGTCTATGGATTTATCGACTCTGCTTTTGCCTTAGCCAACTCTGAAGATGCGATGAGACGGGCGATAATGGTGAAGAAGGGCGACCTCCCCTCCCTGAAGGAGAACAACATCCTAAAAGCGATGAAATCCCGGCTCTCCTATAAGCGTGGGGTATTTGCCTACATCGACCTGAGGAGTTTGATAGCAAAGGTTAAGGAAAAGGCAGAAGCCAATAATCCCAAAATCCAAGAAGAGGCGAATCGGATATTCGCCATCATTGGGCTTAAGGGAGTAACCGCAGCTGCCTTCTGCTCCACCATAGAGAGAGAAGGGTTCTATGACCGCTTTTTCCTCTCTCTCGACCCTAAGACCAAGGGAATCCTTGGGGTAATGATGGATCAGAAGCCTCGAGAACCTAAAGGGATAAAGCTCATCCCCCAGGATGTGGACAGTATGGGGATTGCCCTCTTCGATGATCCTGATAAACTCTGGAGCAAAGTAAAAGAGGTGCTGAAGAAAAACCTGAGCGAGGAGGAATACGCCAAATTCGAGGAGAAGATCGCCACCTTCGAGAAGGGGTTCCGGATTAACTTAGAAAAGGATGTGCTGGCACCACTCGGAAACGAAATCGGCTGGGCGTCTCTCGCTCCGCAGGAGATATTTATCCCAAAGGGGAAGCCACCGATCGCTATGCTCTCAAAAACTCCGGTCCTCTTCTACTTCGAAGCGAAAGATAAAGAGAAGATAGACAAACTAATCGATCAGCTCACTGCCCTCATCGCGCTCGGCTCAAAGACCTCCCCCACCACCGAAGAATATTTGGGATACACTATAAACTGCTTTAAAAACCCTGAGCTCAACCTCTCCCCTGCCATTTCCACTGTGGATGACTTTTATTTGATAGCGAGCGATGCGGAACTTATCAAAAGGGCGATAAAAAGCTACAAGGACAGAGGTAGAATAGAAGGGAGTTCTGACTTCAAACTGGTCACTAAGGGGTTCCCCAGCAAGGTGAATCAGCTTTCCTACTCCAACATCCCACCGGTCCTCAAAAAGATGGCGGAAATGGTCAAAAAAGAGGAGATAAAAAAGGAGGAGTTGAAAGAAATCCTTGAGATTTTGCCGCTGATCGCGGATAGGCTCTTTGGTGCCGCTTACTACACCAAGTTGGAGAAAGGAGGCGTATACGGTGAGGGGTTCTCATCCACCGGTTTCTTCCTTGGGATCGCCTATTTACCGATGATTGAAAAGCAGATATCCCTCGTTAAACCGCCTATCCCGGTACCAGAAAAACCTTAATCGCGTTCGAACCTCTTAAGGAGCGTCTTATAGTCAATGCGGAAGATGACGGGTCTTCCATGAGGACAGGTAAGGGGATATTCACCACTGAGAAGGGATGAGAGGAGTTCCTCCATCTCCTTTCGGGAAAGGGCATCACCTGCCCGTATTGCGGAATGGCAGGCTACCGTCTTCAAAAGGTGGGAAAGCAATTCCTCGGGGGAAGGGAGAGAACGCCCTTCCCCCATTCTCTCTATTATCTCGTCAAACGCTGAATCCACCTCCGAAGAAGGGAGAAGAGCAGGTACCTCCTTTATTATGAAGGACCGCCCTCCAAACGGCTCGATCAAAAAACCGATCTTGAGGAGCAACGGCAGATAACGAGAAAGAAGCGCCCCCTGAGCAGGAGAAAGCTCCACCACCTTGGGGTGAAGTAGCACCTGCCTCGTCACTCCCTTCCCCTCAAGCTCCTTGCTGATACGGGTATAGAGGATCCGTTCATGGGCAGCGTGTTGATCGACGATTACAATATCATCGCCCATACTGGCTATAATGTAAGAGTTTTTATGCTGGCCTATAATTCGGAAACCACCCTCATCTTCCCTCTCTTCTTCCACTCTCTTTCGCTCTTTAACCTCCCCCATAGATTGAGAAAAACCAAGAGGAAGAGAAGGAGGGGCATCTTCCCTAACCGGGGAAGGCGGGGGAACAGGGAATTCACCTTCTTCCTTTTTCTCCTGAGAAGCCACCATCTCCTTTTCAGAATCTTCTGATAAACCGACCGGCTCACTCCCAACAAGCGCTTCCCTCAGCCCTTCTTTGATGAGCTCGGAGACAAAATAAGAATTGCGAAACCTGACCTCTGCCTTGGTCGGATGCACATTAACATCCACCTCTTCCGGAGGAAGCTCGAGGAAAAGAAAGGAGATGGGATACCTCCCTTTGGGAAGAAAGGTATCGTAGGCGGAAATTACCGCCCGAAGGATCACCCTATCCTTGACTGAACGGCGGTTAACAAAGGGGCGAATGTCCCGGGAAGAAGAGCGGTAAACACCGGGACGGGAGGTGAAACCCCACACCCGGAAGCCGTTCCGCTCCCTGTCAAAGGTAAGCAAGGAATCCGCCACCTCTCCCCCAAAAAGGTATTGGATGCGAAGCGATACATCCTCCACCTTGGGAGCAAAAATTAGTTCCCTTCCCTCATTATGAAGAGAAAAGGATATCTCGGGATAGGAAAGAGCGTAATTGGTCACCACCTCAAGGATATAGGCAAGCTCCCGCTCGTCACCTCTCAGGAACTTCCTTCTCGCCGGAGTATTAAAGAAAAGGGAGGCTACCTCGACCGATGTCCCCCGGGTCATAGGAACCTCCGAGACCTTTTTCACCACCCCTCCTATCAAATAGACCTCTACTCCCGCTACCGCCTCTTCAGTCTTGGAGCGGATGCGGAGACGGGAGACCGAAGCGATGCTGGGAAGTGCCTCCCCCCGAAATCCGAGACTGACGATCCTCATAAGATCCGTCACATCCTTTATCTTTGAGGTGGCATGCCGTTCGAAGGCGAGGAGGAGATCGTCGTGATTCATCCCCTCACCGTCATCCTCCACCCTGATGAGCTTCTTCCCCGCTTTTTCGAGGAAAATCCTTATATTTCTCGCCCCAGCATCGATGGCATTTTCAACGAGCTCCTTAACCACCGATGAAGGGCGCTCCACTACCTCACCCGCTGCTATCTTGTTCGCCACCTCTTCCGGAAGGATACGAATACGGCTCATTCTGCCCCTCAAAAATAAAGGGGGAAGAAATCCTCCTTCCCCCTATGAAATTACCCAATTCTAACCAAGATCATCCCTTCTTCTTTTCCCGTATCACCACCTGGGCTGCTGCCAATCGAGCGATGGGTACCCGGTAAGGGGAACAACTTACATAGTCGAGCCCACATTTATGGAAGAACTCGATCGATTTCGGATCTCCCCCATGCTCTCCACAGATGCCTACCTTGAGGTCCGGCCTTGTGGAACGACCAAGCTTGACCCCCATCTCGACCAGCTTCCCCACCCCCTCGACATCGAGCGACTGGAATGGGTCATCGGGCAGGATGCCAAGCTCCACATAACGGGGGAGGAAGGTGCCCGCATCATCACGGCTCAAGCCAAAGCCCATCTGGGTAAGATCGTTCGTAC
The DNA here is from genome assembly GCA_021161905.1 of Acidobacteriota bacterium. NCBI lineage: Bacteria > Pseudomonadati > Acidobacteriota > Acidobacteriota bacterium. The sequence continues at coordinate 7,518 of JAGGZT010000012.1, forward strand.
CGAAGGAGAAGAACTCCGCCTCCTTGGCTATCTCATCGGCAGTGAGCGATGCCCGGGGCACCTCGATCATCGTGCCTACCTTATACTCGCAACGGACGCCCGCCTTCTCAAACACTTCTTCTGCCTTCCTCTCGACCATCTCCTTTAAGATGGAGAACTCCTTGACATGCCCGACTAAGGGGATCATCACCTCGGGTATTGCCTTTATCCCTTGCTTTATCGCCTCTACCGCTGCCTCGAATATCGCTTCGACCTGCATCTCGTATATCTCGGGATGAGAGATACCGAGACGGCATCCCCGATGCCCCAGCATCGGGTTGAACTCCTTGAGTGAATTCACCGTTTGCTTCAGCTTCACCGCCGGCACCCCCATCTGGGAGGCTAACTTCTCTATCTCCTCATCATCGCTGGGGAGGAACTCGTGAAGCGGTGGGTCGAGCAACCTGATGGTAACCGGTAATCCATCCATCACCCTGAATATCTCGAGGAAATCGCTCCTCTGCATAGGTCTAATCTTGTTTATCGCCCGGCGCCTCTCCTCCGGGGTCTTGGCAAGGATCATCTCCCGCACCGCCAATATCCTATCCTCGCCGAAGAACATATGCTCGGTACGGCAGAGACCTATCCCCTCGGCGCCGAAATCGCGGGCGACCTTGGAGTCGGCTGGGGTATCCGCATTGGTACGGACGCCGAGACGGCGCACCTCGTCCGCCCAGCTCAGGAACTCAGAGAACTCTGTCCCGAGCTCCGGCAGGATCAAGGGAACCTCACCAAGGATGACCTCACCGGTATTACCGTTTATGGTGATATAATCCCCCTCCTTTATGGTGAGGGAGTTCACCTCCATCACCTTCTTTTCTTCATCAATGGCGAGAGCACCACAACCAGCGACACAGGGCTTACCCATCCCCCGGGCTACCACCGCTGCGTGAGAGGTCATCCCTCCTCTTGCAGTGAGGATGCCTTCAGCAGCGGAGATGCCGGCGATGTCCTCGGGCGAGGTCTCTGGTCTCACCAGGATGACCCGCTCCCCGGATTTCACCCACTCCTCAGCCTCCTCAGGGATAAAGACAACCCTTCCCACTGCTGCTCCCGGTGAGGCGGGTAGTCCCTTGGCGATCACCTCGTACTTCTTGCTTGGATCGATCATCGGATGGAGGAGCTGATCCACCTGACTCGTAGAAACGCGCATCAGAGCGGTTTCCTTATCGATAAGTCCCTCCTTCACCATATCCACCGCTATCCTTACTGCTGCCTGCGCCGTTCTCTTCCCTGTTCTCGTCTGGAGGAGGTAGAGCGTTCCGTCCTCGATGGTGAATTCGATGTCCTGCATATCCCGGTAATGGCGCTCGAGCTTCTTATAAACCTCAACCAACTCCTGGTAGACCTTGGGCATCATCTCCTCGAGCGAAGGAAGAGGGCTTTCTCCCTTCTGCTCCTTATTGATGGGATAAGGGGTTCTGATGCCCGCTACCACATCCTCTCCCTGAGCATTGGGGAGGAACTCCCCGAAGAACTTCGGCTCCCCAGTGCTCGGGTCTCGGGTAAAGGCGACACCGGTTGCTGAGCGGTCGTTTAAGTTCCCGAATACCATCGCCTGGACATTGACCGCTGTGCCCAAGTCATCCGGGATATTGTTGAGCTCACGGTACTTGATCGCCCTGGGGTTGTTCCAGGACTCGAATACCGCCTTGATCGCCCGGGTTAGCTGTTCCACCGGATCTTGGGGGAAATCCTCCCCCTTCTCCCGCCGGTATATCTCCTTATAACGCTCGATGACCTCCTTAAGGTCGGAAGCGGCGAGTTCGGTATCGAGTTTCACCCCCTTCTTTTTCTTTACCTCATTGAGCGCCTCCTCAAAGAGGGAATGTTTTACCTTGGAAACCACATCGCCAAACATCTCGATGAGCCGGCGGTAGCTATCGAGGGGGAACCTCTCGTCACCGAATTTCCTGAGCATCCCCTTTACCGTTTCATCATTAAGACCAATGTTGAGCACCGTATCCATCATCCCGGGCATCGAGATCGGGGCTCCACTTCTCACCGAGACGAGAAGTGGATTCCCCGGATCGCCAAAGGAAGCTCCCTTTGTCTTCTCCAGCCTCTTCAGGTTCTCCTCCACCTCGTCCATCAACCCCTCAGGGAAGTTGCCACCTTTCTGATATTCGATACAGGCCTCGGTGGTAATGGTAAAACCAGGAGGAACCGGTATCCCCAGGTTGGTCATCTCGGCTAAGTTTGCCCCCTTTCCTCCGAGGAGGTTCTTCATCTCTGCTGATCCCTCAGCCTTACCTCCGCCGAAGAAGTAGACATATTTTTTTCTCGCCATTATCGATTCCCTCCACCTGATAATGTCGGGGAAGCGAGCTCAGAGAGGAATAAAAGCGATTTTGGCTCTTTCCCCAGGTTCATCCGTATGAGATAGATGGTTATCCTCCGGAGCTCCGCTATCTTTTCTCCGGGTATATTAAGCTCTTTAAATTCTGATAAGGCCTTGGTAAAAAAGAGCCTAAGAAGAAGAAAACCATCACGAGAAAGCCGGGGAAGGCTCAGTTCCTCCCCGGAAAGGCAATTTTTACAGATCAATCCCTCCCTTCCAAAGTACGCCTCCCTTTTTTCATCGAAAAGGAGAAGGTTACATCTGGCACATCTCCTCCTTATCTCAGGCATAAACCCAGTTAATTTAAGGAGCCAGAACTCAAAATAGCGAGCCACCACGAGGGGGGGTATCCCCCCCTCCACCCCCTGAAGGATGGCAAGAAGTAGCCGGAAGAGAGGTTCGTTCTCATCATGCTCCACAGTGAAGAGGTCGGTGAGCTCCGCAATGTAGGAAAAAAGCCATAAAAGAAGAGGGTTATGCTCCAGCTTCAGGCTCGGCTTGATCAGTTTTACCTCTTCCACCCTGGCGAGCTCCCTCCGTTCGGAAAAGCGAAGCCTAATATAGGAGAAGGGCTCAAGGCTCGAGCCATATCTCGAGTTTATCAGGAAGGCGTCCCTTACCACCCCTTTTATCTTCCCGAAATCCCGGGTGAAGAAGAGGACGATCTTATCCCTCTCTCCCAAGTGGTAATAACGAAGAACGATAGCCTCGCTTTCCTCGACCATCACCCCTATCCCTTTAGAAAACATCTTATAACATATGCTCCCTTCTCCTACAACCATTATACCTCTTTTCCCATAAGTAAGCGAAGTCGCTCGAAAACCCGCTTAATATGGGTCCCTCGCCAATATATCCGGTCGCAGGTAGGACAATAGGCAAACCTCTGTTGTGTCCGGTACACATAGGGGGGAACCCTTCCCGCTACCTCCTTCTTCTCCACCAAAGTGATCGGGGTGTTGCAGACGAGACAGCGAGAGAAGACCCGCTCCGGCGAAAGGTTGAGCTTAAACCGGGAGACGATCTCCTTAAGTTGCTCCTCAGGCTCCCCTGAGTGGACGAGAACGATGGTAGCTGAATTCCTCCGTTCCCCTATCCTCGTGTCTCGGGTGAGGAGGACCCTTCCCTCCTTCTCCGCCATCCTGAGGAGATCGACATCCGATATCTTGGAGAAATAGAGGGTATCATAACCCAGAATGCGAAGCCACTTGGCAAGTTTCCCCAACATACAATCGAGAATGAATCTTGGCTCTACTCCCTCAGCTGGGAAAACCACGGTGAAGCCCCTCCTTTCTCGCCCACTCTACCGCCTCCCTATATTCATCCCGGGTTATCCTCCGGGCAATCCTTTTATCGCTTCCCGCAAGGTAGCAAGGGTGGTACTGATCCATTATGTTCACATAGCTGTCCTTCGATATCTCCCTTGCGATGAAACGAACGATCTCCTCGGTACCAGCAAGTCGGTTGGGAAGCACCAGGTGTCGGATGAGAAGGCCCCTTCTTGCGATCCCCTCATCATCAATTACGAGATCTCCCACCTGTTTATGCATCTCCTTGACCACCTCTCTCACCACCTTAGGGTATTCAGGGGCATTGGAAAGCTCTTCTGCCACCTTGGGATCGGCGTATTTGATATCGGGCATATAGATATCCACCACCCCGGAAAGGAGCTTGATCAGGGAAAGGGATTCATAGCCTCCACAGTTATAGACGATGGGGACCTTAAGTCCCTCTTCTACCGCTATCACCAACGACTTCAGGATCTGAGGGACCTGATGAGTGGGAGTGACCAGATTTATATTGTGGCATCCCCTCCTCGCGAGGGAGAGCATTACCTCAGCAAGCCTCTCCGGGGTTATCTCGTATCCTACCCGGAGCTGGCTTATGTCATAATTCTGGCAATAAATACAGTGGAGATTACAGCCGGTGAAGAATATCGTCCCCGAACCGTGCCTTCCTACCAAGGGTGGTTCCTCTCCGAAGTGAGGACCAAAGCTCGAGATATAGGTGCCAGCAGAAAGACCACAAGATCCCTTCTCCCCTTTCAGCCGATTCACCCTGCACTTACGAGGACAAAGACAACAAGAGGAGAGAAGTTCCCACGCCTCCTCCGCTTTCTTTTTAAGTTCGGAAAGGGAAATTTCCATCTCTCAACAGGTCAGATGAAAGGCACCCACCACCTGTTTTTTCTCCGAAAGCTGGTTGAAAAGGAGAACCGCTTCGCTGGTGGGACGAGCGATAAGCTCAATCCCTCGCTCCTCAAGATAGCGGGGGAGCTCAGGGGATATCTTCATCACCCCATAGCAGCCGGTACCCACCACCAGAACGCGAGGGGAAACGGTAAGCACTTCTTTCAGATCGACGGGTTTCAATAAATGCCCCTCCTCCCGCCACCAGCCAGCATCCACCCGATCGGGGTAAACTATGAGGTCCGAGGTATACTCCTTCCCTTCGATCACCATTCTCCCAAAGGAATAGGCTTCTATCTTCAAGGCTTTTCTCCAATTAGCTCGAGGAATTCCTCTTCGGAGATGGTTTTTACGCCAAGTTTTTTCGCCTTATCGTATTTCGAACCCGGGTTTTCCCCAACCACCACAAAGTCGGTCTTCCTGCTAACGGAGGAGGAGGCTCTGCCGCCGAGTTCCTCCACCTTCCGTTCCGCCTCATCCCGGGTGAAATGCTTCAACGCCCCGGTGAAGACAACCGTCTTCCCGGAAAGGGGGCTTTCTACCGCCACCTCCTCCTTTCTCTCTTCCTCCATCCTCACCCCCGCCTTTCTCAACCGCTCGATAACCTCGATATTCCTCCTCTCGGAGAAGAAATCGACGATGCTCTCCGCAACCTTGGGACCGATCTCGGGTATCTCAAGGAGCTCCTCATAACTTGCCTCCCTCAACCGATCTATGCTCTTGAACCTCTTGGCAAGAACCCGGGCTAAATGCTCCCCCACATGGCGGATACCGAGGGCGTAGATAACCCGGTCGAGGCTCCTATCCTTGCTCGCCTCTATCGCATTTATCAGGTTCTCCGCTGACTTGTCCCCCATTCTCTCGAGAGCGGAGACCTCGTCTTTCCTAAGATAGTAAAGATCGGCAACGCTCTTCACCAACCCCTTATCCACCAATTGCTCCACCAACTTCTCTCCCAATCCGTCGATATCCATAGCCAGCTTGGAGGCAAAATGCTCAATACCACCTTTGAGCTTGGCGGGACAGGAGATATTGATACAGCGATGTATCGCCTCATCGGGGAGGCGAACCACTTTGCCACCGCATACCGGGCAACGCTCAGGAAACTTAAACTCCCGCTCCCTACCCGTCCTCTTCTCCTTTACCACCATTACCACCTCAGGTATAACATCCCCTGCCCGCTGGACCACTACCGTATCCCCGATGCGAACATCCTTTCTCTTTATCTCATCCTCGTTGTGCAAGGTGGCACGGCTCACCGTCACCCCGGAGATGGGAACCGGTTCCAAAATCGCCACCGGGGTTATCGCACCCGTCCTCCCCACATTGGCAACGATATCTATCACCTTGGTCGTCATCTGACGAGGAGCAAACTTATAGGCGACCGCCCATCTCGGGCTACGGGAGATAGTGCCCAGTCGTTCCTGAAGCCCAAAGTCGTTTACCTTTATCACCACCCCATCGATGTCATAGGTTAGCTTCTCCCTCTCTTCCTCCATCTTCCTGTGGAACTCTATAGCCTCGTTGATGTTCTTGCACAGTCGCGAATAGGGCTGGGTCTTTAGCCCCCACTTGGGGAGAGTGGTGAGTAGCTCCCACTGGCTTTTAAATTCTCTCCCTACCACCTCGCCCACTGCGTAAAAGAAGGCATCGAGAGGACGAGAAGCAGTGATCCTGGGATCGAGCTGACGAAGGGAACCTGCGGCAGCGTTCCGGGGGTTGGCGAATGGCGCCTCCCCTTCCTCCTCCCTCCTTCTGTTCAGCTCCCGGAAATCGTCGAGATGCATAATCACCTCACCGCGGACAGCGATCCTCTCCGGGATCGGCTCTTCATCTTCCATAAGGATCAATGGTATCGATTTTATCGTTTTTATATTCTGGGTAACATCCTCTCCCACGAAACCATCACCCCGAGTGGAACCGACGACGAGTCTTCCTTTCTCGTAGATCACCTCGATAGCCAAGCCATCGAGCTTCGGCTCGGCAACATACTCTATATCCTCGCTCGTCCCGAGCATCCTCTTTATCCTTTGATCGAATTCGACAACCTCCTCTTCGGTGAAGGCGTTAGAAAGACTGAGCATAGGGATGGTGTGGGGGACGGTACCGAACTTCTCCACTGGCTCCGCTCCTACCCGCTGAGTGGGAGAATTCGGATCATAAAGCTCGGGGTACTTCCTCTCAAGCTCCTCTAACTCGCGAAGAAGCCTGTCATACTCCGCATCCGATATTACCGGTTGGTTGAGAACATAGTAGCGGTAATTATGGTAATGTATCTCCTTACGAAGTTCCTCCACCCTTTTTCTAATCTCATCCGGCACCATTTTCCCTCACCCTACTTTTAATAGGTAAATTTTCTCCTCTCCTAAGTGCTTCTGATTATAACAGATACTCCCCTCTTCTTCAATGGGGGGTGGATCTATCCCCTTAGTGAGCAAGATAATCTCGGGCAAGCCTGAGTAACTTCCTCCTCATCTGCTCAAACGATCTCTCAGGAACCCTGGGATGGATCCGGTTGGTGAGGAATACTACTATAAAGCGATTGCTCTGGTCGATGAACAGAGATGTTCCGGTAAACCCCGTGTGATAGGCGGAAAGAGGGCTGAGGATGGAGAAAGGAAGATCATCCTCTCCCCTCGTCAATCGAAAACCAAGGGAGCGCGCCTCGTTCAACTCCGGGGTAAGATCGGTGAAGAATAGATCTCGCTCCCAAGGGGAAAGAAGCTTCCCCCAACCAAGGAATTCCCTCGCTATCAAAAAGACCTCATAGGCAGTGGAAAAGAGACCGGCGTTTCCTGCTACCCCGCCGAGGAAACGGGCATTTCCGTCGTGCACCTCACCCCAAACAAGCTCGTTGGGAAAGGGAAAAACGCTATCGTCGCTTAAGAACTTGCTCGATTTCTCCCGCTCGTAGGTTCTGCCAATCTCGGTTGCTGCTATCTCCTCCCTTATCACTCGAGGGGGGGGAAAGAAGGTGCGTTTTAAGGAAAGGGGGTGGAATATAAGTTCTGAGGCAAGCTGGGAAAGGGAAGAACCACTCGCCTTTTCGATTATAAATCCCAAGAGGATGTAGCCGAGGCAGGAATATATCACCTTTTCTCCCGGAGGCGAGGAAAGGGGATGGCTCCTTATTACAGAAACCGCCTCCTCTCGGCTAGGGGCAAGCAAGTACAAGGGAAGCCAAGGGGCGAAGCCTCCAGTATGAGTGAGCAGTTGCTGTAAGGTAATCTTCCCCTTCTCCCCCCCTCCAAATTGAGGCAAAAAACGGGAAATGGTCTCATCAAGGGAGAAAAAACCCCTCCTCATAAGGAGAACGAATAACAACGAGGTGATCAACGGCTTGGTGAGCGAGGCGAGATCAAAGATGGTATCTTCCACCACAGGTAGACTACGAGGAGAGGAGACCCTCTCTCCATACGCCCACATCCGGTAGCTTGCAGGACCATCGGCTATGAGAACCACCCCGCCAGGAAACTCACCGGAAGAGACAGCCTCTTTAAGAAAGGAAGGTATATCCAAAGCCTTAAGGGGGGAAGACATCAAAGGATACTGAGCCCCTCAACTATCCTGAAAGCAACTGCAAGGGAATCCCTTGCATCCTTACCAGTAACCTCAGGGAGGTCTTTTTTCTTAACTACCTCGACGAAGGAAGCAAGTTCCTTCTTCAGTGGTTCCTCTCGCTTTACCTTCAGCCGTTTCTTAACTCGCTTAGGGCTTCCATTTCCTTTGGGACGGCTGATCATCTCCACCTCTACCTCTTGGGCGATGTAATCAAGGGTGATAACCGCATCCCGCTCGAATATCCTCACCTTCCTCAGTTTGGAGGTGCTCACCCTACTCGCCATAAATTCACCAATACAGCCAGACTCAAAGGTAACCCGAGCATTCGCCACATCCACCCTCCCGGTTATCACTGAAGCCCCCCGAGCATTTACCGAGACAACCGGGGATCTCGCCATCATCAAGGCTATATCGATATCGTGGATCATCAGATCGAGAACAACATCGATATCAAGACTTCTCGGGACGAAACGCCCTATCCGCTCCGCCTCGATAACCAATGGAGAGCGGATAAACTTCATTGCTGCTTCGACCGCTGGATTATACCGCTCAACATAACCGACTTGGAGAACCACTCCATTTCTATCCGCAAGCTCTATCAACTCATCCGCCTCCTCCAGATTCCTCGTCATTGGCTTCTCAAGAAGGACATCTATTCCCCGCTCGATGAACTGCCTGGCAACCGAGTAGTGATCTTCGGTGGGTACGGCTATAGTGACTGCGTCTATCTTCTTATTAAAAAGATCGGCACAATGGGTGTAGAAGGGAACCCGGTATTTCTTTCCTATGTACTCTGCCCTGTTCGGATCCTTATCCACCACCCCAACCAATTTTACCCCAGAGATCTCCTTCAGCACCCGGACATGGTGCTCACCAAAATTACCAACTCCAACAACTCCTATCTTCAGCTTTGCCAATTTCCTCCCCCTATACCTCACCAAGAGAAATAATGGAAAGCTCTACCTCGTCTGCCAAAGAAACCACCTTTTCCTGATCGAGTATTATTGTACCTCCCGCTTCAACTGCCAAGACAGAGGCCTTTACCTTTATCAGGGTTTCTATCGTATCCTCCCCCACTACAGGTATATCAAACCTGAAGTCCTGCTCTGGCTTGCTCACTTTGACTACCACTCCGGAGGCTCCCGCGAGCTTACCTCCTCGGATAATCATCTGATCCGTACCCTCAAGTGCTTCAATCGCCACCACCACTCCCTTTTTCACCATCACCGTTTGACCTACATCAAGGCGAGCGATCTCCTTAGCCAATTTGAACCCGAGTTCCACATCCGCCATCTCCCTCGGGGTAGGGAACCTTTTAGTAAGTACTCCCCGCGGGGCGAGATAAGAACGAACGAAGGGGAGATACTCAACAATCCTTATCCCTTTTTGTTCGATGAGATCAAGAATACCTTTCAAAAGGGTGTCTGCCCTCCGATCCTCAAGGGTCTCAATAAAAGAGGAAAGTTTAGGATCGAACGAGGCGGTGTTGAACACCTCCTCGTGGGCAACCCTGCCCACTATTACCGCCTCTTTCACCCTTTCCTTTTTAAAAAAGGAGATAACCTTACTTAACTCCCCCACCCCTACCTCGATGACAGATCGAGAAAGAGCGACAAGTTCCTCCCTCTCGTCTTTGGTGATTAAAGCGGTGAAAAGTTCTCGCCCCCTTTTCACCGCCTCCTTGGCTACTACAAGGGGTAGCTTCCCTCCCCCAGCAATAATGCCCAACCTTTCCATTGCTTATTTGATAACCCCTCGTTTGGAAGTCTTTATAAACTTAACGAGGTACGAGACCTCCTCGCAACCGGTTATCGTCCTCTCTATTTCCGCTATCGCCTGGGAGGTATTCAAATTTGAGTTAAGAAGGAGACGAAATGCCTTCCTCAATTTTTCGATCACCTGAGGAGGGAAATTCCTTCTTTTAAGACCAATATAGTTTATCCCATAAGCCTTTGCTCGGTTTCCCACCGTCTTGGAAAAGGGAAGCACATCTTTGGTAATAACAGAATACCCCCCAATAAAACTATACTTACCTACCCGGCAGAATTGATGAACGCCAGAAAAAGCCCCTACTACCGCATAATCCTCCACTAACACATGGCCCGCCAATGTCCCAGCATTCCCGAATATAATTCCATTACCCACTACACAGTCATGGGCAATATGGGAATAAGCCATAAAGTAGTTATCACTGCCAATAACCGTCTCCCCCCTACCACAGGCGGTCCCCGCATTCACTGTGGTGAACTCACGAAAGACATTCCTTGCCCCGATCCGGACATAGGTCTTCTCCCCCTTATACTTCAGATCTTGAGCTGGGGTTCCTATAGAACAAAAAGGGTAGATATGACAATCCTCCCCTATCTCGGTATAACCCACTATGTGGACATTGGCCTCAATGACCGTCCCCCTTCCTATCTTTACATTATCACCAATTATCGAGTAGGGACCTATCTTCACCCCCTCATCAATCTCTGCCTTAGGACTTATGACAGCTGTAGGATGAAACTTCACCTTCCTCCTCCTTGTGAAAAGAACAAAAGTCTTACTCATCAGTAAGAGCGGTGAGGATAATCGCTTCCGCTACCAACTTATCCCCAACATACGCCTTCCCCTGCATCTTGCAGGTCCGCTCCCGAAGGCGTAATACCTCAACTTCAAACCGGAGCTGGTCCCCCGGCACCACCGGCTTACGGAATTTCGCCTTATCGATCCCCATAAAGTAAACGATCTTATTGCTGAGATTGGGGATCGACCGGAGCAGGAGCACCCCTCCCACCTGAGCCATCGCCTCGACGATAAGCACCCCTGGCATAACGGGCCTCCCTGGAAAATGGCCAGTGAAGAAGGCTTCGTTCACGGTTACATTTTTTATCCCCACTATCCGCTTGTTCTCCTCGAGTTCGAGAATCCTATCGACAAGCAGAAAGGGATACCGATGGGGAAGGATATTCATCACCTCCCGGACATCGAGGATAGGCTCCTCTCTCCGTTTGCTCTCCTCCATCACTCATCCTCCTTACTTTTTCTTCGGGGGATAACCCTTATTCTCATAAGCGATCCTCTCCAATCTCTTCAGCCGTTGGAACAACTCAGGCAGACGGCTGAAAAGAGCGGTAGCCCTTAGCCACTCCCTGTGATCCCGCGCCGGAAAACCGGCAATAGAGGAACCCGGAGGGATATCCTTGGTGACCACTCCCCTTCCCGCTATCTGCACTCCATCACCCACCTCCACATGATCCACCGTGGCTGATTGGCCCGCAAAAAGGACATCCTTCCCGATCCGAGAGCTGCCTGAGATCCCCACCTGCCCCACCAAAATGGAATTTTCCCCAATTACCACATTATGAGCCACCTGAACCAGATTGTCTATCTTCACTCCCCTCCCGATCCTCGTTTCTCCAAGAGTGGCTCGATCAATACAGGAATTAGCGCCTATCTCCACATCGTCCTCAATCACCACCCGTCCCACCTGAGGGATTTTGACATTCTTCCCTCCTTCCTTCACATAACCAAAACCATCCGCTCCGATCACCGCCCCGGAATGGATTATCACCCTCGCCCCTATCTTGGTACCGGGATAAATAGAGACCAAGGGATAAATCACCGAATCATCCCCGATCTCCACATCATCACCCACGATCACCCCAGGATGAAGGACTACCCGGTCACCCAACCAAGAATTCCTACCCACATAGACGAAAGGATAAATGCTCACCCCCTCTCCTATAGATACGCCTTCATCAAGATGGGCAAGAGGGCTTATCTCCCTTCGCTCGGCTTTCTTAGGGTATAAGAAATTGAGGATCTTAGCCAAAGCAAGATGTGGGTTATCAACCCTTATGAGGTTCCTCCCCCTGAGGGAAGACCCCCTCCTGATGATAAAAGCCCCTGCCTTCGACCGCTCTGCTTCAGGGAGATATCTCTCGTTGGCGATAAAGGAAAGAGAACCCTCTCCTGCTTCCGCTAACGGTTTCACCTCATAGATAATGTAACTTTTATCTCCGGAAACTTCCCCCCCTACCAGCCGAGCGAGTTCTTCAAGGGTTACCCTACGCTTTTCCTCCCCCTCACTCACTTCCTCGCCCTGGTGTTATTATTTTTTCTTCGGTGTCGGCTTCACCTTCCTCTGCTGGCTCAGCTTATTGAACCGAACAATCACCTTATCGGTAATATCAATCTTTGGATCGACATAAAGCATTCCCGGAGAAGCCTCAAGGATGAGACTGTAACCTTCCTCCTTCGCTAGCTGATTTATTATAGGCATAATCCTACTTCCGAACTTGGCAAACTGCTCCTGAGAATAAGCATTTAATTCTGCCTGAGCGTCCTCTTTAAACCGGTTAAGATCCCGGATTTTCTGCTCCAGCTCCCTCTGCTTCCTCAAACGGGCTTCCTCACTCAGTGAACCCGCCTGCCGCTGTAAGAGCTGTTGCTCTTTAAGGATTGCGTTCTGACGCGCCTGGATCTCCGCCTCTTTTTCCTGTTTTTTCTTCTTAAGCTTAGCCAGGAATGCCTTTCCCTCTATCGATTCTCTAACCACTCGATTGGTATTCAGAACGCCGATCTTAGCTCCAGATGTCGGCTTCTGGTTAACCGCTACCAAAGGAAGAGCCAGAATAAACGCAAGCAGAAAGTAAATCTCCTTTCTCTTCATCCTTCACACTCCCATCTCTTGTTGAAGTATCGCCCAAAAACTAAACCTTTAGAACATCGTCCCCACACCGAAGGTAAAGATAGAACGGGGTTCGTTACCGATGGGGGACAGGTTAATAGCCCAGATAAACCTCAACGGCACCTGTAAAAATGGCACAAACACTCGAAACTCCGCTCCCGTAGTTCGACGGAGATTAGTAAGAGAGTAAGGCTCATCGTTGTTGAAAGCGTTTCCCGCATCGAAGAATAGAGCAAGGCGAGTCTCTGGGGTAAGGATGAAGACATATTCAGCGTTGAAAAGGAGCATCTTATTCCCGCCGATGTAATACCCATATTCGTCCCTCGGGCTTACCGAACGGAGCCTGAGGCCTCGTATGGTATACTCCCCACCGAGGAAATAACGCTCAAAGATGAGAAGGGATTGCCCACCCCACGCCTTGGCATACCCTACTTGGGTGCGGAATGAAAACACCTGGCGCGGGAAAAGGTGAAAATGCTTCACATATTCCCCAAAGAACCTTGCAAATTTCCGCTCCCCCTGAAGTGGCCCTCCAGCAAGCTCCACCGACACGGTAAGACGATTCCCATGGGTGGGAAAGATGGGATGATCTACCGTATTCCAGATGATGGAGGGAGTAATACTACTGGTGACCGTTTTCCCCTCGGGAAAGAGGGTAGGGATCATAAAGAAGTTGATGTAATAGGGGTTAGTTGGATCGGGATTCTTTATATCGATTATCTCGTAGCGATAGGTCAAAAAACCGCTGGTGAACCGATTGAAGGGCCAGCTGAAGCGAAAGTTCACCCCTACACTATTCTGATAGAAATCGATGAAGCTTATCCTCCGTTTGAAAGCAGAAATACCCAAACCAAGATGGCGGTCGAAGACCCAGGGATCATAGTAGGAGAGATTAAAATAGGTGGCTCGCTTGCCCACCTGTCCCCCAACACCAAGGGTAATCCCCTTACCGAAAAGGTTCCTCGTCTGGAAAGAGAAATTCCCAAAAACCCCCTCGAACTCAGAATAACCACCTCCAAAGAGAATGGAGTTCCTTCCCATCTCGTGCAACTTTATCTTTAGGTCGACCGTCTTCTTCTCCTTGTTCACCTCCCAAGATGGCTCCACAATATCGAAATAACCAAGCTGTTTGATCAGATCTAAGCTCAACTTCAACCTCCGCTGACTGAACACCATCCCCTCCTGGAGCATCAACTGTCTCCTTATCACCTTATCATGGGTAATCGTGTTCCCTTCAAACTCTATTCTATTTACATAATAAACCCCGTTCTCCTGAACCTCGATGTTGAGGTTGATCAGCTTCTTCTCCTCGTCGAAATTATAACGGGGGAGGATGTTTATCATAATATAACCCCGATTACCATATAACTCTTGAAGATCCTTAAGCCCATCCCAGAGTTTCTTATTATTGAACACCTCTCCCTTCTTAAGTTGAAGTATTAAGGTGATCAACTTCGTCGGCAGAAGCTTGTTTCCAGAGACCTTAACCTCCCCTACTCGATATTGATCTCCTTCCTCCACAGGAATAGTAATGAAGAGTCGTCTCTTCCCTTTTCCCACCTCCTTTATCTCCAACTTGGGGGTGTCTATCTTGAACGCCATATAACCATGACTCCAGTACAACTGCCTCAACCGGTTCAGATCGTCCTGAAACTTCTCCTCCTTATATACATCGTGAGAGGAAAGGAAAGAAAAGAACCAGTGCTCCCTGGTATCCTTCATCGTTCGCTTGAGCTCCCAGTCAGAGAAAACCTTGTTGCCCACAAACTCTATCTTCCCGATCCTCAGCTTATCCCCCTCATCCACATCGAAAAGAAGCCGAACAGTAGAGCTGGATACCGGTTCTACCTTATACTTCACCTGGGCGAACTTCCTCCCCTTCTCCCCAAGGAGCCCCTTTATCACATTCATCACCCGATAAACAGTGGGGATGTCGAGATAGTTCCCCGGCTTTAAACTTATGTTTTCTTTCTCCAACTTATCCTCTATATCCGATTGGGAAACGGACTTGAGCCCTTTATATTGAACATTCACTATCTCCTTTTTCTCCTTAACCTCGAATATGACGATCTTACCCTTAGGACTGTCTTGAGAGAGAACACGAATATCATCAAAGAAACCGGTTCTCCAGAGGACCTCAAAATCTCGCGCTAAACGCTCCTCGTCGTAAGGACCGCCAACCCTCGAGGAGATGTAATAGAATATGGTCTCAGTGGATATCCGATGGTTTCCTACTATCTTTATCTCGGCTATTTTTGTCCCCTCACTTCCCAGCAATAGAGGAGCAAAGAAGAAAAGTAAGAAAAGAAATACACCAAAAGAAGGTCTCTTTTTCATCGGCTTACAATCAAGTCAATAAGGTTCACCATCGGTTAGGCAATGATATTCTTTAGTTCCTTTTCCCTTAAGACCAGCTTGTCCCCCTCAGCTTGGACAACTACCACCCCGCTCTCCTTAAACTTACCCTTTATCATCTCCTCAGCCAGTGGGTCCTCAATATACTTCTGGATCGCCCTCCTCAATGGTCTCGCTCCATAGCTTCTATCCTTGCAGGTCTTTTCGATCAGCCAACGACAGGCATCATCGGTAATTTCAAGGGTGATCTTAGAATGAACGAGATACTCATTTATATCCTTTATCAACAACTTGACGATATTAACCAGATCCTCATCGGTGAGGGAACGGAATACGATGATCTCATCGATCCGATTGAGGAACTCCGGATTGAACAGCTTCTTTACCTCAGCAAGCACCATCTCCTTCATTCGCTTAAAGTTGAGTTCCTCATCAGTGGGAGAAAAACCGAACCCCCCCTTCTTCTGGATGAACCGCGCCCCCAGATTCGAGGTCATAATCATTATCGTATTCCGGAAGTCAACCGTGGTGCCTAAACCGTCGGTTAGCTCCCCTTCCTCGAACACTTGAAGGAGGATATTAAATATGTTGGGATGCGCCTTCTCAATCTCGTCGAGTAGCACTACGGAATATGGAGTTTGCTTTACCTTCTCGGTGAGCTGCCCCCCCTCTTCATAACCGACATAACCAGGAGGCGATCCGATGAGCTTGGAGACCGAATGCTTCTCCATATACTCTGACATATCAAACCGAATGAGAGCACGCTCACTACCAAAGAGGACCCGAGCCAAGGTCCTCGCCACCTCGGTCTTCCCCACTCCGGTGGGACCGAGGAAGAGAAACGACCCTACAGGCCTCGTTGGGCTCTTCAACCCTGCTCGGGAACGCCGGATCGCTCGGGCAAGCGCCTCTATCGCCTCTTCCTGTCCTACGATCCGTCGGTGGAGCTCCTTCTCCATATTCAGTAGCTTATCCTGCTCCCCTTCTTGTACCGTGGCGAGGGGAATCCCTGTCCAGTCGGAAACAACCTCTTCAATATCCTTCTTATCCACCACGATTGGCTCCCGGGTTTGCTCCTTGAGTTCCTGTTGGATAGCGAGAAGCCGTTCCCGCTCCTTCGTCTCCCGCTCTCCGTAGAACACTGCCCGATCGAAATCGCGGAGGAAGAGGGAACGGTCTATCTCAGCCAGCGTTCCCTTGAGCTGTTCCTCTAACTGCTTCAGCTCCTTGGCTACGCTCGACCTTCGGAGCTTCGCTCTGGCACCCGCCTCATCAATTATGTCTATCGCCTTATCGGGAAGGAAACGGTCGGTGATATACCGATTAGAGAGGTAAACCGCCGCCTTGATCGCCTCATCGGTATATTTCACACTATGATAAGCTTCATACCGCTCCTTTACCCCCATAAGGATGCTCAGGGTCTCCTCCTCTGTGGGAGGTGGCACCTTTATTCCCTGAAACCTTCGTTCAAGTGCCCGGTCTTTCTCTATAAATTTCCGATACTCCTTGGGAGTAGCAGCGCCGATACACTTTATCTCACCCCGAGATAAAGCGGGCTTCAAAATACCGGCAGCATCGAGCGAACCCTCTGCAGAACCCGCTCCTACCAAGGTATGGAGCTCATCAATAAATAGGATGACATCCTCATTCTCCTTGAGCTCCTTCAGGATAGCCTTAAGCCGTTCCTCAAATTGCCCTCGATACTTGGTACCCGCCACTACTGCCGAGAGGTCGAGGGAGAGGATCCGCTTATTATAAAGGAAGGGAGGAACATCCCCCTTGACGATCTTCTGCGCCAGTCCTTCCACTATCGCCGTCTTCCCTACCCCAGGTTCTCCAATCAATACCGGATTGTTCTTCGTCCGCCGACAAAGTATCTGGATCAACCGCTTCATCTCCCGTTCTCTGCCGATTAATGGGTCGAGCTTTCCCATTATGGCGAGGCTGGTGAGGTCCCGACTAAACTCGGAAAGGAGGGGGGTTTCCTTTTTCCTTTCCTCGTTCACCTTATCCCTCAAAAGGGTTATCAGATCCTCCCTTACGGAGGCGAACTTCATCCCCTTTTCCGCCAATATCTTGGCAGCAAGAGACTTACGCTCCCGAAGTATCCCTAAAAGGATATGCTCCGTCCCGATATAGTTGTGGAAGAGCTTCTCCGCCTCCTCCGCAGCATAGATCAAAGCCCTCTTCGTCTCTTCGCTCAAAGGGATCTCCACTGAAGTCGATATCTTTCCCCTTTTCGCCGCCGCCTTACTCTCTATCTCCTTCCTCAGAAGCTCCGGCTTAATATGGGAACGAGCAAACAACTGCTCCGTCACCCCATCGCACTCCCGAAGTATCCCCAAAAGGATATGCTCCGTTCCAATGGTGCTACTTCCCAACTGGCTCGCCTCGTACCTGGCAAAGAATATTACCCGACGCGCCTTCTCAGTATATTTCTCAAACATTATTCCTCCCAGCCAATTCCTGCCTTTTCTTCTCTAATATAATAACAATTGACAAACCCCTTTTTCAAGGGGAAAGAGGATGCAACCTCCCATTTTCGAGACGCAATATCCGATCGCATCTTTCCGCCAATTTCAAGTTATGGGTGGCTAAAACGAGCCCCAGCCCATGCCTCTCCATCAGTGAGAAAAGAAGGGAAAAAACCCGCTCCCCTGTTTCTTCATCCAGGTTGCCCGTGGGTTCATCCGCGAGCAACACCTTGGGGTTCCCCATCAAAGCACGGGCAATAGCTACCCGTTGCTGCTCCCCGCCCGAGAGCTCGGAAGGGTGATGATCCTTACGATCAAGAAGCCCCACCTCGGAAAGAAGCTCCTCCGCTCTCTTTTTCGCCACTTCTTCATCCATCCCTCGAATTAGGAAAGGCATTGTCACATTCTCCAAAGCGGAAAATTCGGGAAGAAGATGGAAGAACTGAAAGATGAACCCTATCTCGAAATTACGGAACCGAGCAAGCTCCTCCGGAGAAAGGGAGGAAAGCTCTCTCCCATCAAACCTTATGCTCCCGGCATCCGGATGGTCAAGGGCTCCGATAAGGTTGAGAAGGGTACTCTTGCCAACACCAGAAGCCCCGACGATGGCTAACGATTCCCCATCACCAAGAACAAAATCCACCCCTTTAAGCACCTCTATCCTTCTCCCTCCAGAAAAATAGGACTTATGGAGATGAGAGACCTCGATCAGCTTACTCATAACGGAGCGCCTCCACCGGACTCAATTTGGACGCCTTGAACGAGGGGTAGATGGTAGCGAGAAAACTTATCAGAACCGTCATCCCCACCACCAGCGCCACATCGACGATCCTTATCTTAAACGGTAGATAGGATATGGTATAGACATCTGGGGGAAGGGAGATGATCTTATAGGCATCAAGAAACCAGGAGGTTAAAATTCCAAGGGTGGCGCCGATCACCGTGCCGATAAGCCCAATGATCACCCCCTGGGTCATAAAGGTGATCATAATAGAACGAGAGGTGGCTCCCATTGATATGAGCACACCGATATCCCTCCTTTTCTCCACCACCAGCAGCACTAAGGTGGTGATTATATTCAAGGCGGCAACGCAGACGATAAGGCTTATGGTGATGAAGAGGACCAATTTCTCAAGTTTCAGGGCAGAGAAAAACGAGGAGTTCATCTGCATCCAGTCCTCAACCACATAGCCCGGACCGAGGGTCCGACGAACGCCCTCGGCGATCGCCTTGACCTTAAAGATATCATCAACCTTAACCTGGATCACATTAACCTTGTCTTGAAGCCCAAAGAAGCGTTGAGCAATGGGGAGAAAGACAAACGCCCATTGAAGGTCTGCCTCCCACATTCCAGAATCGAATACCCCCACCACCTCGAAACTCTTCGGCTTGGGAAGGAGGCCCAGTGGGGAAAGTGAGGTAGCAGCTATCGATATCACCCGAACAATATCGCCCCTGGTTACGCCAAGGCGGAAGGCGAGCTCCTTCCCCAAGATGATGCCAGGTCTCCCCTTTTTCGTCGAAAGCTCGCTGACATCGCCCACCTTCATCTTAGAGAAAACGGTACTCACCTTGGTTATGGACGAAGGAGAGACCCCGTAGATGACCGCCCCCTCGGTCCCCAAGCTACTTGCGATCATCCCTTTGGAGAAGGCGGTGGGGGTCGCCGCCACTACCCCGGGAACCCTCCTAACCCTCTTTATCAGTTCGGGATAATCCCGTATCGCCCGGTTGGGGTAGGCGTTGAAGATTAAGATGTGGGAGTTCGCCCCGAGTATCTTCTCCTGAATATTCTCATGAAAACCGGTCATAAGGGATAAGGCAATGATAAGGGCGGCGACCCCCACCGCCACCCCGATAATGGCGATGATGGTGATAACCGAGACGAACGCACCCTTTTTCTTTGGACGGAGATAACGAAGGGCGAGAAAAAGTTCGTAACGCATTATCTCCTTCCGAGAGAGGCTGAAAGATAAAGGGACATAATCAATCTGTTTCCTTCGGCTTTAACTGGGGGAAGAGGATGACCTCACGGATAGAACGGGAATCGGTAAAGAGCATAGCCACCCGATCTATACCCACCCCCTCACCAGTGGTCGGAGGCATTCCATATTCAAGGGCGCGGACATAATCCTTATCCATCGTGTGGGCTTCAACATCACCCTTAGCCCGTTCTTTGACCTGCTCCTCGAACCTCCGCCTCTGATCCTCCGGGTCGTTGAGCTCACTATACCCATTAGCCACCTCGAGCCCCCCGATAAAGAGCTCAAACCGCTCCACCGTATTCGGATCGTCCGGCTTGCTTTTGGATAGGGGGGAGATATCCCGGGGGTAATCGATGATGAAGGTCGGCTTGATGAGAAGCGGTTGGACCAGTTCATCAAACAGCTTGGCGATGATCTTCCCCTTGGTTTTACAATCGGAGATGTCTATGTTCCTCTCAGAGGCTATCTTCGCCAACCTATTCTCATCGGAGAGGTCTTCCGGCTCTATATTAGCCCATTTGGTCAAGGCGTCCTTCAAGGTTATCCTACGCCAGGGTGGCTCAAGGGAGATGGTCTCCCCGTTGTAGGTTATCTCCTTCTTGCCGAGCGCCCTTTCCGCCACATAGGAAAACATCCTTTCGGTGAAATCCATCACCATCTGGTAATCGACATAAGCCATATAGAACTCAAGCATCGTGAATTCCGGATTGTGCTGGGTGGAGATGCCCTCGTTCCTAAAGTTTTTGTTGATCTCATAAACCCGCTCTATCCCACCTACTACCAACCGCTTAAGATAGAGCTCTGGCGCTATCCGGAGATAAAGATAGATCCCTAAAGCATTGTGAAATGTCTTAAAGGGGCGAGCGGTTGCTCCTCCCGGGATAGGTTGCATCATCGGGGTTTCCACCTCGAGGAAGCCCTCCTTGTTCAAGAAATCGCGGAACGCCTGGATGATCTTCGCTCGGATCTCGAACTTTCTCCTCACCTCGGGATTAGCAATTAGATCAAGGTAACGCTGGCGGTAGCGGAGTTCCACATCGGTAAGTCCATGCCATTTCTCGGGCAGGGGACGGAGGGATTTGGCGAGGAAGGAAACCTCCTTCACCATCACCGTAAGCTCGCCGGTCTTGGTGCGGAATAGAGGACCAGAAACACCAATGAAATCACCGATATCGAGTAACTTGAAGAGCTTAAAATCTCGTTCAGAAAGCTCATCCTTCTTGAAATATACCTGCAGTCTCCCCTTACCATCGAAAAGGTGAGCGAAACCCGCCTTCCCATGGGGTCTAAAGGAAATTATCCTGCCCGCTACTCGAACCTCTATCCCTCTTCTCTCAAGCTCCTCAGCAGAGAGGTTTCCAAATTTCTCCGGAACCTCGCTGATCTCATGGGTTCGATCGAAACGATTGGGATAAGGCTCTATCCCAAGCTGGATGATCCGTTCAAGCTTCTCCCTTCGTGCTCGATAAATGGCATCTTCCTGTGACACTTTCACTCCCCTTCTTTCTGAAAAGTCCCTCAATTATAAGTGAAGGGGGAAATCGCTGTCAAGGAAAGGGGAAAAATAAAAAGCCCGGCTCCCTAAAGCCGGGCAGGGGAGAAAAATCTCCCCTATGCCCCCTTCACCTTCTTAAGCTCTTTAGCGATCGCCGGAACCACCTCCAGCACATCCCCCACGATGCCGAAATCGGCAACCTTGAAAATGGGGGCATCGGGATCCTTATTAATGGCGGCGATAAACCGAGATGAGGACATCCCGGCGAGATGCTGGATCGCTCCCGATATGCCACAGGCGAGATAAAGGGTGGGAGATACCGTCTTTCCTGTCTGCCCTACCTGGATCTGATGGTCAACCCAACCGGAGTCTACCGCTGCCCGTGAGGCGCCAACCGCACCGTTCAGAAGGTCTGCCAGTTCTTTTAATACATTAAAGTTATCGGCACACCCAAGCCCCCTCCCTCCAGAGACGATCACCTCTGCTTCGGTTATATCCGCCGTACCGGATTCAGGAACGAGGTAATCAACCGCCTTCGCCCTTATCTTCTCCTCAACCCCTGCAAGATCGAGCTTCATTACCTCAGGCTCGGAGGAGCCATCCCTCATCTCCACTTCAAACGCCTTGGGGCGCAGGGTAGCGATATAAGGAGGAGAACTAAAACCGAAGGTGGCGATTATCTTACCCAAATAAAGCGGTTTCACCGCCTTGAGCTCACCAGAATCGGCGAGGATCAATTTGGTGCAATCGGAGGCAAGACCAGCCTTCAATCTCGCCGCCACTCGAGGAGCAAGGTCCTTGCCCATTGCGGTAGCCGAAAGAAGGACGATGAGTGGAGACACCTCATCTATCGCCTTGGCAAGGGCAAAGGTGTAGCCCTCAGTGGAGTAGCTGGCAAGAGCTTCACTTTCACCAAGAACCACCTTATCCACCCCCACCTTCTTCAACTCCTCGGGAACGGGTTCCAAATTATTCCCGAGGATAAGGGCAGTAAGAGGAGCGGATAGCCTATCCGCAAGCCTTCTCCCCTCAGAAGCCGCCTCAAGCGACGCCTTTTTCAGCTTGCCATCCCGATGCTCTATGAAAACAAGAACCCCTTCCGCCATTTTCTCCTCCTCAGAAGATCTTCACCTCTTTAGTCAGCCATTCCACAAACTCCTTAGCAACCTCCTCCGAGGTGCCGGTCACCACCTTACCACCGCTCCGCATCGGGGGGAGCTTAAGCTCAACCAGCTCTACCTTGGACGAGGGGGGATCGGAAAGGAGAGAGGCACCATCTATCGTCTCTATCTCCTTCTTCTTCGCCATCATAATCCCCCGAAGGGAGGGATAACGCGGGGTATTAAGCCCCTTACCTGCAGTGATCACCGCGGGAAGTGACGACTCCACCACCTCAGTCAATCCCTCCACCTCGCGATGGGCAACGATCTTCCCCCCATCAAGCTCGAGCTTAGAGACATTGGTGATCTGAGGGAGATCAAGAAGTTCCGCAAGCATCGCCCCAACCTGGCAGTTATCGGTGCCGATACCCATATAACCACAGAGGATAAGGTCATAGTCCCTTTTAGAGATGGCAGAAGCAAGAAGCGAAGCCACGAAAAGGGAATCACCCTCCCCCTCCGTCCTGATATGCACCGCCTTATCCACTCCCATTGCCAACGCTGTCCTCAAGGCAGAGACCACCCGTTCGGGACCTACGCTTATCGCGGTAACTTCTCCCTCGCCACTTTTTTCCTTTATTTTGAGCGCCTCCTCCACCGCATACTCATCATAGGGATTAAGGATAAAGTTGATTTCCGATTCCACGATGGACTTCCCATCCGGACCTATCTTTATCTGAGCTTCGGTGTCCGGAACCTGCTTCACACAGGTAATGATCTTCATCTTCACCTCCCTCCTAACGCCTACTCCTCATACCTCTTAAAGACGAGACAGGCGTTGGTCCCACCGAATCCAAAGGAGTTGGAGATGGCATAGTCGATGGAGAGTTCCCGCGATTTATTGGGCACATAGTCAAGATCGCAGGCTGGGTCTGGCGTATCGTAATTTATGGTGGGATGAACCTTCTGATCTCGAATAGAAAGTACGGTGGCTGCCGCCTCCACCCCTCCAGCAGCGCCAAGGAGATGTCCGATCATCGATTTGGTCGAGCTAACCGCCACCCTCCTTGCCTGATCACCAAAGAGCCGTTTGATCGCTACTGTCTCCGCCACATCACCAGCAAGGGTAGCGGTGCCATGAGCATTTATATAGCTCACCTCCTCGGGCGAGACCTTAGCCTTATCCAGCGCCATCTTCATCGCTCGGTAGGCGCCATCCCCGTCCTCGGGTGGGGCTGAGATATGGTAGGCATCGGCGCTCATCCCATAGCCCACTACCTCAGCATATATCTTGGCATTCCGCTTAAGAGCATAGGACAACTCCTCGAGAATGAGGATACCCGCCCCTTCACCGATGACGAAACCATCCCTGTCCTTCTCGAAAGGACGGCTCGCCTTGGTCGGCTCTTCATTCCTGGTGGAAAGGGCACGCATAGAGGCGAAACCAGCCACCGCAAGCGGTGCCACTGCCTCCTCGGTCCCCCCAGCGATCATCACATCCGCATCACCACGAAGGATTATCTCGTAAGAATCGCCGATGGCATGCGCTCCACTGGAACAGGCAGTGCAAGTAGCGGAATTGGGACCTTTTGCCCCATACTTCATTGAGATGAGGCCCGCTGCCATATTGACGATAAGGCCCGGGATGAAGAAGGGGGAGATCTTACGGGGTCCCTTCTCCAATAGAACCGAATGTTGCCATTCTAGAAAGAGGATCCCCCCGATCCCAGAGCCAACCAAAACCCCGATCCGCTCGGCATCAACCCCCTCTATCTTGAGCTCAGCATCCCTTATGGCGAGCTCAGTGGCTGCCAAGGCGTACTGAGAAAAGAGGTCCATCTTCCTCAACTCCCTCTTCTCGATGAACTCAAGCGGATCGAAACCTCTCACCTCTCCGGCTATCCGCACCGGATAATCGGTGGCATCAAACCTGGTGATCGGTCCAATACCACTCTTACCGGAGAGCATCCCCTTCCAATTCTCTTCAGTGCCCACCCCTAATGGAGAAATGAGTCCAATACCCGTAATTACAACCCTTCTTCCTTCCAAGTTACCTCCTCCGTCATCCCTTACCTATTGGGATGGCAGTGTAGGAAAGATTAAAAAGACACCCAAAGATTAAGATGAGATGCGGGAAGAAAGGTAATTAACCGCGTCCTGGACGCTCACGATCTTCTCCGCATCCTCCTCCGGGATCTCGATGTCGAACTCCTCCTCAAAAGCCATAACCAACTCCACCTGATCAAGAGAATCCGCACCGAGATCATCAACGAACTTCGCCTCAGGAACAACCTCCTCCTCGCTTACTCCAAGCTGCTCCACGATTATCTTCTTTACCCTTTCCTCAACGGTCATCTTACTATACCTCCTTTCTTAAATTTTCGAGTAATTATAAAAGGGAAAATCACCAAAGTCAACTTTACATATAGAGCCCACCGCTTATATTGAGCACATGACCCGTGATATAGCTCGCCTCTTCAGACGCCAGGAATTTCACCCCGTTTGCTATATCCTTTGGAGTGCCCAACCGGGGCGTAGGTATCTGGCTGATAAGTTTCTCCCTTGCCTCAGGGGAAAGTGCCTGGGTCATCGGGGTGTCGATGAAACCGGGGGCAATGGCGTTTACGGTTATCCCCCGAGAGGCAACCTCCCTCGCCACTGACTTAGTGAACCCGATGAGACCCGCCTTGGAAGCAGAATAATTTGCCTGCCCCACATTGCCCATCAACCCCACTACTGAGGCGATGTTTATTATCCTCCCATAACGCTTCTTCACCATCGCCTTGATCACCACTTGGGTGAAATTGAACGCCCCAGATAGGTTAACATCGATCACCTTCTGCCACTCATCGGGCTTCATCCTTAAGATAAGATTATCCCTCGTTATCCCCGCATTGTTGACCAATATATCCACCTTCCCGAACTCAGAGAGTACCTTTTCCACTGCCGCCTTCACCTTTTCGTAATCCGATACATCCACCTCCAAGGGGAGGGCTTTAACCCCCTTCTTCTCTACCTCCTTCGCTACCTCGGTGAGCGTAGGAAACTTGACATCGACAAGCGCCAAATCCGCCCCTTGATCGGCAAAGGTAAGAGCTATCTCCCGCCCTATCCCCTGAGAAGCCCCGGTGATAAGGGCTACTTTTCCAGGAAACATCTTCTCCCCCATTTGTTATTCCTCCCCCGTTTCAGCTAAAAATCTATTAAGGGATGGCTCGTCCTCCACATTGAATATCTTCGCCCCAGGTAGAATACGCTTGATAAGACCAGTAAGAACCTTCCCTGGTCCTACCTCGACAAAGGTATCACAACCTAAAGAGGAGAGCTTCTCTATCACCTCCACAAAGCGGACCGGAGATACCATTTGCTCTATTAGGGCTTTCTTCGCCTCTTCCCCCTTCTCGATAAGACCAGCAGAGACATTGGCAACAAGAGGGCAGGAAAGATCGGAAAACTCGATCCTATCGAGCTCAGAAGCGAGCTTCTCCTTAGCCGGCTCCATCAGCGGGGAGTGAAAAGGAGCGCTTACCGGAAGGAGTAGTGCTCGCTTCGCTCCCTTCTCCTTAGCCTTTACTATCGCCCGCTCCACCGCCTCTCTTCTCCCAGAAATAACCGTCTGCACCGGGGAGTTGAAATTAGCTGCTACCAACACATCTCCTCTGCTCTCCTCATTACAGATCGCCTCTACCTTATTAGAGGGAAGGCCAATTATCGCCGCCATCGCCCCCTCACCAACGGGAACCCCCTCTTGCATAAATCTACCCCGCTTCCTCACCAAACGAATACCGTCTTCGTAGGAAAAAGCGGAGGCGGAGGCAAGTGCGGAATACTCCCCCAAACTATGACCAGCGACGAAATCGGGGTGAACCCCTCGGCTCTTCAAAACCTCGAAGGAAGCAATGCTTACCGCGAAGACCGCCGGCTGGGTGTTCTCAGTGAGGGAGAGTTCCTCCTTGCTCCCCTCGAAACAAAGCCTCCTCAAGGGGAAACCGACCGCCTCCTCGAGTCTCTCGAATACCGCCTTTGCTTCGGAAAACTTATCATATAAATCCTTTCCCATCCCGGGATATTGAGAAGCCTGCCCAGGAAAGACAAACGCCTTTTTCCCCACCTCTACCTCCTTACCATCTGATCAAACTTGCTGCCCAAGTAACTCCCCCGCCGAATGCAGTAAGGAGAACGAGATCGCCTTCCTTCAATCTTCCCTGCTCAACCAACTCGTTGAGGGCAATAGGTATGGAACCGGAGGAGGTATTACCCGTCCAGGCTATATTGGAATAGACCTTTTCCCTTGGAATCTTGAGTCGAGAGGCAACCGCATCGGTTATCCGTTGATTTGCCTGATGAGGTATCAATACACTCACCTCCTCCCTCTTAACCCCTGCCTCCTCAAGGACCTCGAGAGCTATATCCGCCATCGCCCGAACCGCCACTTTGAACAGCTCATTACCTCTCATTTTGACGAAATGGAGCCTCTTCTCTATCGTCTCGTGGGAAGCGGGCATCTTGGTACCCCCTGCCGGTATGAGAAGAAAGTCGGCGAATTCCCCGTCACTCCTCAGTTTGGTAGCGAGGATCCCTCGAGGCTCCGGAACCCTTCCTAAAACAGCTGCTCCAGCACCATCGGCGAAGATAACACAGGTACTCCTGTCAGTCCAATCAATAACCCGACTGAGCACCTCCCCCCCGATTACAAGTACCCTCTCCGCCTCTCCAGAATGGATAAATTTCTCCCCTATCGAGAGGCCATAAATAAAACCGGAACAGGCAGCAGAAATATCAAAAGCAGCCGCTTTCTTTGCCCCCAGGTTCGCCTGAACAAAACAGGCGGTAGCAGGAAGGGGATGATCCGGGGTAACCGTAGCACAGATTATTATATCGATATCCTTCGGTTCAAGTTCGGCACGAAGAAGCGCCTTCCTCGCCGCCTCGGTCATAAAGGTGGAAAGATATTCCCCCTCCTCAGCTATCCTCCTCTCCCTTATCCCCGTCCTCGTCCTTATCCACTCGTCCGAGGTATCAACTATCTTCTCCAGGTCAAAATTGGTAACCACCTTTTTGGG
Source organism: Acidobacteriota bacterium (assembly GCA_021161905.1). NCBI lineage: Bacteria > Pseudomonadati > Acidobacteriota > Acidobacteriota bacterium. Next base: position 34,792 of record JAGGZT010000012.1, read on the forward strand.
TAGCGATGATCCAATGCCCAATATGCCTGCTTTACTATCCATTTTTGTTGAACTCCACTAATCGCTTACGGATCCTTTCGTTAACCCTGTTTTCGTAATAATTCTTCACGATCCTTATGGCGTTCTTTATCGCCTTGGGGGAGGATCTGCCATGGCAGATCACACAAACCTCCTTTATCCCAAGCAAGGGGGCTCCCCCATACTCGGCATAATCTGCCTTCTTCTTAAAATGGGCGAACGCCTTCTTAAGAAAGATATAACCAATCCGGGCAAAAAAGTCCCGAGAAAGCTCCTCCTTAAGAATGGAAGCCATCGTCTCCGCTATGCTCTCACTCACCTTCAGAATGACATTACCGGTAAACCCATCGCAGACGATCACCTCCACTCTGCCAGCGAAGACATCCCGCCCCTCTACATTGCCATAAAAATTAATGGGCGCCCGAAGGAGACTTTGGTAGGTCTTCCGAGTCAACTCATTTCCCTTGGTCTCCTCCTCCCCAATATTGAGGAGGCCCACCTTCGGGTTCTCCTTCCCCAAAACCTCCGAAGCGAAGGTAGAACCCATTATGGCAAATTGAACGAGATGCTCCGGCTTACAATCTACATTGGCACCCACATCGAGGAGAACCGCACTACCCTCAGGGGTGGGAATAGCCATCGCCAAAGCAGGACGATCAACCCCCTCTAAGGTACCAAGGACAAACTTGGCGGTCGCCATCACCGCCCCAGTATTCCCCGCACTCACCAACCCTTGAGCTCTTCCTTCCTTTACCAAATCGGTGGCAATCCTAATAGACGAATTTTTCTTCTTGCGGAAAGCAATAGTAGGTGGATCAGCCATCTCCACCTGTTCAAGAGCATTGACTATCTCTACCCCGGAAAGATCGTGAAGCCTACTCCCCAACTTCTCCTTGATAACCTCCTCCTTCCCCACCAAAATCACCTCTACCCCATACTCAGAGACCGCCTCGATCGCTCCCTCGATCGGACTATCAGGGGCGTAATCTCCCCCCATTACATCTACCGCTATCTTCATCTCTCGCTTCTCCCGCTTACCTAAACCTCCTCGCCTTCCATAACCTCTTCGCCTTTGTAATACCCACAATAGGGGCACACCCGGTGGGGTAACTTCTCATGCCCGCACTGAGGACATCTGGAGAAGGAGGGAACCTTAAGTGCATCATGGGCACGCCTCTTATCCCTCCTCGCCTTCGAATGCCTTCGTTTTGGGTTCGCCATCTTCCACCTCCTATCCTTTTATCTTCAATCTCGCCTTGAGATCTTTTAAAGGAGCAAGTCTCGGGTCAATCGCCTCTCGTTGACAATTACAGGGCGCCTGATTTAAATTGGCACCACACATCGGGCAAAGCCCCTTACAATTGGGAGAACAGATAGGCTTCATCGGAATAGCCAAGATGATCTGCTCCCGCACCACCTCAGAAAGATCGATTTCATCATCCTGATAGAAGGAAACCTTGAGATCGTTGGGGGTAAGCTCTAAATCCGGCTCTGTTGGCATCTCATCCCGCGGTAGATAAACAAGCTCAAACGATGAGGAGGAAAGGAAGGGAAATTCCTCGAGACATCGGGAACAGATAAGCTCAAGCTCAAAGGAGACCTCTCCCTTTATCTCACATCTTCTCCCTTTCACCACTATCTCGAGCTTAGCCGGGGCTGGTTTCTTAAGGGAAAATTCCCCATTCCGTACCAGTCCTAACTCGGATGGCGAAAATGAATGCTTAACAAAAAGCCCCTTCTTGGGAACCTTGCTTACCTCAATTAGCATCTCATCTCCTTCCTCGAAGGGAAAAACCCTTCGAGGGTTGGTCAGCCATCAGCTTACATAAGGGGATATCCTCTTGTCAATCGCCTCCTTCGATTGAACTCCAATAATCTGCTCCCTCACCTCCCCCCGGTCAAATAGAAGGAGGGTGGGGATGGAACGAATACGATACCGGGCAGCTATCGCTCCCTCCTCATCTACATTTACCTTCCCTACCTTGAGTCTCCCCTTATACTCCTCGGCTAACTTCTCCACTATCGGAGTTATCATCTTGCAGGGAACACACCACTCCGCCCAGAAGTCAACGAGCACCGGGATATCGGATTTTATGACCTCCCGCTCGAAATTCTCACTGTTAAAAGTGAATATCTCTGACATCTGCCTCACTCCTTTCTCTCATTTTACCAAACAAACCTATCTTGAGAGGAGTCTATCCACCTCATTTTTGAAACGTGGATGAAGCTTCTCATAGGTAGCAGTTATATCCTCTGGTATCAACCTTACTCCACCTACAATTGACATAAAATTGGTGTCTCCGTTCCACCGAGGCACAATGTGAAGATGAAAATGATCCACCACCCCAGCACCTGCCGGTCTCCCCAAGTTCATCCCTATGTTGAATCCCTCTGGATGATAAACCTCCTCCAGAACCTTCACGCTCAACTTGACAAGCTCAATAAATTCCTCACTCTCCTCCTTTCCATATTGGTAAAAGGAGGCGATATGCTCCATTGGCGCCACCATTATATGACCACTGTTGTAAGGGTAAAGGTTCAATATCAGAAAGTTATATCTTCCGCGAGCAAGGATAAGGGCTTTCCTATCATCCGCCAAAGAAAGCGCCTCGCAGAAGATACAACCTCCTTTTTCTTTACCCGCCTTTTTTATATAAGGGTAACGCCACGGCGTCCAGAGAATTTCCATCACTTTGCCCTAATAAAAAGGCAGGGCACCTCCTCTTATCAAAACCCTGCCTGCCGTAAACCCTTTGAGGGCTTCACCCAGAGTTAATGAGTTCCTTTAAGCCCTTGCCTGCTTTGAAATAGGGAACCTTCTTCGCCGGAACACTCACCTTCTCCCCAGTCTTGGGGTTCCGCGCCTCACGAGCCCTCCGCTGACGCAGTCGGAAACTACCGAATCCCCTAAGTTCCACCTTCTCCCCTCGATGAAGAGCCTCGATAATACTCTGAAACACGGTATCTACCACGATCTCAGAGTGCTTTTTCGTTAGATTGGCAGCCTTTGCCACCTCTTCTATTAACTCTGCCTTGGTCATAGCAAAACTCCTTAATTTAATAATCTTCTTCCTTTTTCCCTTTCTCGGAGGAGGGTTTCTCCTTCTCCTTTTTCTTTGCGGCGAACTTCTTCGCTATATGAGAACCCAAAAGCTCAACATTCTCTATTTTAGCAACCTCGCCGAGATTTATCGTCCCTGCCCTCTCCTCTACCTTTTTCCGCTCCTTCTTCTCCTTTCTCTCCTCTTTCTTCTCTTTTTTCTCTTTCTTCTCCTTCTTCCTCTTCTCCTCCTCAGCCTTCCGCTTCTTTTTCTCCTCTTCAGCCTCATAGGCAGCTACGCTGAGCCCGATCTTTCGCTGAGCAAAATCCATCTTGGTGATCTTCATCGTGAGCATCTGCCCGATTGAGAACTCCTTCTCCGGATCCTTCACCTTCTTCCGACTGAGCTCAGAGACATGAACCAAACCTTCTATCCCCTCCTCAAGCTCCACAAAGGCGCCGAAATTGGTGAGCCGGACGATCTTCCCAGTCACCACATCGCCGATCTTATGTTCGCTAAAGAACTTCTCCCAAATATTGGGGCTGAGCTGTTTAAGCCCTAAAGAAAGCCTTTGATTCTCAGGGTCGATATGGAGGATGACCGCCTCTACCTCCTCCCCCTTCTTCAGAACCTCAGAGGGATGTTTTATCTTCTTTGTCCAAGACATATCAGAGATATGAACAAGGCCGTCAATCCCCTCCTCCACCTCGATGAAAGCGCCAAAATCGGTTATGTTTCGCACTCGTCCCCTTATCACATCACCGACATTGTACCTCTCAGCAATAAGTTGCCAAGGGTTGGGCTCGGTCTGCTTAAGCCCCAGGGATATCCTCCTCTGCTCCGGGTCTATACTGAGAACAACCGCCTCCACCGTATCACCTACAGTCAGTATTCGGGAGGGCTGTTTGATCCTCTTATTCCACGACATCTCGGAGATATGGATCAATCCCTCTACACCCTCCTCTATTTCCACGAAGGCACCGTAATCAGTGAGGCTAACTACTCTACCCCGAACCCTGCTTCCTACAGGGTATTTATCCGCTACCTTCTCCCAAGGGTCGGGCGTCTTCTGCTTATAACCCAAGGAGACACGCTCCTTCTCCCGGTCGAACTTTAGAACGACCACCTCGACTTCATCCCCCACAGCAAACAACTCCGAGGGATGACTTATCCTCCCCCAGGACATATCGGTGATATGAAGGAGACCATCTATCCCTCCGAGGTCGATAAAGGCGCCGTACTCGGTGATATTCTTCACCACTCCCTTTACTATCTTCCCTTCTTCAAGACTAGCCAAGGTCTTTTTTCTTCTCTCAACACTCTCCTCCTCTACCACCATCTTCCGCGAGACCACGATATTACCTCGCCTCTTGTTGAGCTTTATCACCTTGACCTTTATCTCTTTTCCCTTGAAGCTATCGAGATCACGAACTGGACGAACATCTATCTGCGAGCCAGGGAGGAACGCCTTCACCCCAATATCGACCGAAAGTCCTCCTTTCACCCGGTCAATGACCTTACCGGTGATCGTCTCGTTGTTTCTGTAAGCATTCTCAATATCATCCCAGATCTTCATCCGCTCCGCCTTCTCATAGGAGAGAAGCACCCGCCCTTCCTGATCCTCAGGTATCTCCACCATAACCTTCACCTTGTCCCCTACCTTTACCTTGAGCTCCCCTTTGGCATCCTTGAACTCAGCGATATCTACTATCCCTTCCGACTTGTACCCGATATCAACCAACACCTCCGCCTCAGATATCTTCACCACCGTCCCCTCAACTACATCCCCCACCTCAAGCCCTTTAAAGCTTTGCTCGTAAAGCTCCGCCAACTTTTCCCGATCAATCTCCTCTGGGGATTCAGGAATATCAAATGAGCCATCCTTCTCTTTTTCTAAGGAGAAAGCATTGTTTCCCTCGAGCTCACCTCCTCTTGTTTTCTCTTTCTCGTTTAACTCATCATAATTCATTAGCCTCGATACCTCCTTTTCCCAATTTACGACCTCTCTTCCTCTCTTCAGTCCCGCTTTGGTGCAGAAAAAATTGGTGAATTCCCCTCTCCGCGAGCACAAAGAGTAGGTCGTATTTGTAAGTTTAAATTATATGGTAGGTTATATCTTTATGTCAAGGGTAAAGTAAGCTCCTTTACCTTCTTAAGCATAAATTCTATTACCTCCTCCAAACTGAGAGAAGTGGAATCAAGGTAGATGGCATCATCCGCCCTACAAAGTGGAGAATCGGGGCGGGTACTATCCCGTCTGTCCCTCTTTCTCGTCTCCTCAAGCACCTCGGAAAAACTGAGGGATATCCCCTTCTCCTTGAGCTCCTTGAACCTCCTCCTCGCCCTCTCTTCGAGGGTGGCATCGAGGAAAAACTTGACCTCGGCATCGGGAAAGACCTTGGTCCCTATATCCCTTCCCTCTACCACCACCCCTCCCTCCTTACCTACCTCACGCTGGAGGGCAACTAACCGCCGTCTCACCCCAGGATAGACCGAGATGACCGAGGCTACCTCCCCGATCCCGGGCTTCCTTATCTCCTCAGTCACATCACGCCCATCGAGGAGAACCCGATAAGAAGAGGATGATTTTCGAAACTCCACCTGAGAACTTTCCGCCAGCGAAACAACCTCCTCCTCGGAGGAGGGATCGATCCCCGTTTCAACCACCTTGAGCGCTATCGCCCGATACATAGCACCGGTATCGAGATAAAAATAGCCGAGCTTGGCAGCAAGAGCCTTCCCCACCGTGCTCTTCCCAGCACCAGCAGGACCATCAATGGCTATTACTATCCCTCTACTCCTCTTCCTCATCTCCCAAGAACCTTCCGCAAGGAGGCAACGAACCTTTCTAATTCCTTCATCTCACCAATGCTCACCCGCACCCCATTCTCAAAGCCCCAGCCCTTCATTCCCCTTACGATCACTCCTTCCCTAAGGAGCCTCTGTGTCAACTCATCACCATCGACCGGGGTGAAGAAAAGCATAAAGTTGGTATGTGAGGGGACAAACGATATCCCCAGCTTCCTGAACTCCTCTCCGAGATATCTCTTTCCCTCGTCGTTCGCCTCCACCGTCTTACGCACATAATCCTCATCATCGAGTGCTGCCATCGCCGCCTTCTGGGCAAGGGTACCGGTGTTGAACGGGGGCATTACCCGCAATAACCACTCCATAAGCTCCGGAGTGGTGATGCCGTAGCCTATCCTAAGACCAGCCAAACCGTAGATCTTGGAGAAGGTCCGAAGGATAATAACCCTCCTTCCCTCCCTTACATAAGCCAAGGAATCGGGATAAGCGGGATCATCGATGTACTCATAATATGCCTCATCGAGAACCACCACCACTTCTTCCGGCACCTGAGATAAAAATCTATCGAGTTCATCCGCCGTTATCATCGTTCCCGTAGGGTTATTAGGATTGGCGATAAAGACGAGCTTTGTCTTATCATCGATCACCTCAGCCATCCTTACCAGATCGTAGCGGTAGTTCCGGAGAGGAACGAAGGTGATATCGGCATCAACCAGCTTAGCGGAAATGGGATACATAATGAATGTCCCCTCCGATATCACCACCTTCTCCTTAGGAGCGACAAAAGCACGAACGGCAAAATCGATGATCTCAGAGGAACCTCGGGCAACGATTATCTGCTCGGCAGGGATATTAAGCCTATGAGAAAGTTTCTTTCTGAGATAATAAGCGGTGGTGTCGGGATAGCGAGCTATTTCAGAAGCTTCTTTCTGAATCGCCTCTACCGCCCTGGGTGAGGGACCAAGGGGGTTCTCATTCGAGGCGAGCTTCACCACCGAGGAAAGACCGAGTTCCCTCTTAACCTCCTCCAACGGTTTTCCGGGTACATAGGGTTTAACTCCTTTGATGTAATCAGGTACCAGCATTTTTCACCTCGCTTTGTTTTACGAATCGTTCCACTTCAGCGGGGGTAAGTTCTCGAAAATCGCCGGGCTTTAGTCCTTTTATATTAAAGAAAGAGATAGCCACCCGCTTTAACCTTATTACCGGATGACCTATCCGAAAAAACATCTCCTTTATCTGATTCTTCCTCCCTTCAAAAAGGATCACCCGAAACCAGGAGTTCCTCTCCTTCCTAAGTAGGGTGATCTTGGCGGGCACTGTCTTATATCCATCGATCACTATCCCCCGCCGTAGCTTTTCTATCTCCTTCGACTGAGGAACCCCCTTTACCTTCACCAAATACACCTTGGGGGAACGATAACGAGGATGGATTATTCGCTCGGCAAACTCGCCATCGTTGGTGAGGATGAGAAGTCCCTCAGCATCCCAGTCAAGTCTCCCTGCAGGATAGATCCGCTCTTTCACCTCAGGGATGAAATCGAGCACCGTAGGACGCCCCAAAGGATCGTAAACCGTAGAAAGACAATTTCGGGGTTTGTAAAAAAGGAAGTATCGCTTCCTCTCGCTGAAGGACAGCCTTACGCCGTCAACCTCTATTATGTCCTTCAGCTTATCCGCTTTGATGCCGAGCTTGGTCACCACCTCACCGTTCACCGACACCCTCCCTTCCCGGATCAGCTCATCAGCCTTTCTCCGGGAACATATGCCCGCCTCCGCTATCAGCTTATTCAGTCTTTCCTTCATCGGGAGAAGATGTAGCCTCACTTTCCCTCTCATCCTCAGGTAAAAACTCCTCAAACTCCTCTAACCGGGGGAGCTCGGAGAGATCGCGGAGCCCAAAGCGGAGGAGAAACTCCTTGGTAGTGCCATATAAAAAGGGCCTTCCCGGTGCATCCTTCCTTCCAATTATCCTGATGAGCTTCTTCGCCAATAGGCTTTTCAGAGGGCCGCTCACATCGACTCCCCGGATAGCCGATATCTCGGGGGTGGATATCGGCTGACGATAGGCGATCACCGCGAGCGTTTCAAGTGCTGCCTGGGAAAGCCTAACCTCCCTCCTCTCGGTGAGGAGCTTCCTTATATAAGGATCGTACTCAGGACGGGTGATCAACTGATATCCCCCGGCTACCTCGACGAGGAGAAGACCTCCACCCCTTTCCTTATACTCGGCGGAAAGCTCCTCGATAGCACTCCTTATCTCTTTTATCCCCTCATCGGGAAGGACCTCGGATATCTCCTTAAGGGAAACGGGCTTTGGGGATACAAAGATAAGCGCTTCAATTATCCCCTTAAGCTCTCCTTTTTCCATCACCAGCTCAATTCCTCCGGCTTGACCGAGCTCGGGTAGATGAATATCTCCCCAAATGGCTCTTTCTGATATGCCACTATCAACTTGAGCCTTATCGCCTCGAGTATGGCAAGGAAGGTGACGAACATCGCCTTTCTTCCCTCACTCTTGAATAGCTCACTGAAAGTGAGAGGAGCAAGCTCAGAAAGAAGACTGAGGATCTCCTTCAGCCTTTCCTCCACCGTCAGCTCATCACGCTCGATCACCTCGGCTTCCACTTCTTCCTTCGGAGCAAGGAGTCTCTTGAAGGCGGAAAGGAGATCGAATAGATCTGCCTCTAAAAGGACTTCACTCTCAGGGGTAGCTTCGGTCTCCCTCTGCCAGCACTTGGACCAGAACTCCTCCCTCTCCTTGAGGAAAGAAGCCGCCTCGCGGAAACGCTGATGCTCGATGAGCTGAGAGACAAGCTCCTCCTTCAGTTCCTCTATCTCTTCCTTCTCTTCGCTCGTTGCCGGAAGGAGCATCTTGGATTTGATGTAAACAAGGGTTGCTGCCATCAGAAGAAATTCACTTGCAACCTCAAGGTTCAACTCCCGCATCAGATCAAGGTACTCGAGATACTCCTTCGTTATCTCCGCTATCGGTATCTCCCAGACTTCTATCTCCCTCTTCCTGACCAGGTGGAGGAGGAGATCAAGCGGTCCCTCAAATACCGGTATTCTTACCTTGTAGGGGACCTCGGATGATGTCATATCCCTGCCAGTCCCATCGCTTCTCTCACTTCACTCATCGTTTCCTCGGCTACCGCCCTCGCCTTCTTAGCTCCTTCGGCAAGGATATCCCGCACCAGATCCGGCTTTTCCTCGTACTCCCTCCTTTTCTCCCTTATCGGGGCGAGGAACTCGACGAGCGATGAGGAGAGAACCCTTTTGCAATCGGTGCATCCTATCTCCGCTTTCCTGCAGGCGTTTTCTATCTCCGCCGTCTTTTTCGGGTCGGTAAATAGCCGATGATAGGGGAAGAGGTTGCACACCTCAGGGCGCCCGGGATCGCTTCTCCTCACTCTATTCGGGTCGGTGAACATCGTCTTAACCTTTTCCTCTATCTCCTGAGGAGGATCGGCAAGGTTTATCACATTACCATAACTCTTACTCATCTTCCTCCCGTCGAGGCCAAGAAGACGGGGAAACTTGGTGAGAAGCGCCTGCGGTTCGGGAAAGACCGGGCGATAGAGATGGTTGAATCGGCGAACGATCTCCCGGGCAAGCTCGATATGGGGAACCTGATCCTCCCCTACCGGCACACACTCCGCCTTATAGATTATTATGTCAGCAGTCTGAAGGAGGGGATAGCCCAAAAAACCGTAGGTGGAAAGGTCCTTATCCGGAAGCTCCCGCTGCTGTTCCTTGTAAGAGGGAACGCGCTCAAGCCAGGGGATAGGTACGATCATCGAAAGAAGGAGATGGAGCTCCGCATGTTGTGGTACATCGGACTGGACGAAGATCACGCTCCGCTCCGGATCGAGCCCCACAGCAAGCCAATCGCGGGCTACCTCAAGGGTATACTCCCGTATCTTAGAAGGATCGGCATATTCGGTGGTGAGAGCGTGCCAGGGGACGATTGTGTAGAAGCAGTCATATTCATCCTGGAGCTTGACCCAGTTGTTCAAAGCACCGATCAGATGACCAAGGTGGAGCTTTCCTGTAGGTCGCATCCCACTTAAAACCCGCTTCCTCTTCATTTATCCCTCCTTTAAAAGCCGATGAGAAGATGATAAAAACCAAAGCTGATAGGGAAGATCACCCGGGAAAAGAAACCGATAAAAAGAAGGATATAGATGATAACGATACCATAGATGCCCATCCGCTCAAAAGCCTCGGCAGTATGCTCGGGAAGAAGACCGGCGAGCACCCCGCCTCCATCAAGAGGGGGAATAGGGATCAAATTGAAAAAAGCGAGGATCAGGTTTATCAGCACCCCGAACTGGAGCAGTCTAAAAAGGGGAACGAAGACACCACCTGCCGGCAGAATCAATATGAGCACCCGGAAAACTAAGGCGAAGATGACCGCTAAGGCAATGTTGCTTAATGGACCGAATCCGGAGATTATCATATTGTCCCGCCTGGGATTCCTCAGATTGTAAGGATTAACCGGAACCGGCTTCGCCCATCCAATAAGTGCCCAACCGGAGATCGCAGCCAAGATGGGAAGAATAACTGTGCCGATGATATCGATATGGACGAGAGGATTAAGTGAGATCCGTCCCAACCGGCGGGCGGTCGGATCACCCAACCTATCGGCGAAATAGGCATGAGCGCTTTCATGGACGGTCAAGGAAAACAAAAGAACAACATACTGAAGAACAAAATCAGCCACCTTAGCCTCCTTCCTCAAGGTGAAAAATAGTCTTTTCATCCTAACACAGCAGGATGGGCGAGTCAACTTCAACAGCCATCGCTGTACACAATGATATCTCAAGATAATCTTAATAAATAACTTCAATCAGGAAGATGACCACGAGATATTCATACTTGGTTCAAATATGTTATAATCTGACCAAAAGATAAAAATTAAGGAGTAGAATTATGAAATTATTTAGATCTTCTGATAACAGGACGAAGTTGCCTTTTCGTCTAAATATTCAACATATTCCTTCATCAATTGGATTTCTCTATATAGGTAACATCCAATCGGGAAGGTGGTTTATACTTAGAGTAACCCATAATAACTATAAGCCATTCAAATCTACGCTCCTTTCTCTCAGCCCTGGAGAGAAGGTCGAGGGGTTAAGGATTGTGCTGGAGGATAAATGATGGGCTCCAAATCACAGAAAAGGATGGTTACCCTTATCTTCCTCTCTTCTCTTCTGGTTAGTTCTTTTTCCGCCTATGCGGAGGAGGAGAAGCGGTTTGAGGTTCTATTCTGTGGTGGTGTCTCGTATGCCACTTCCTGTTTCGGCTTCTCACCCGGGGTGAGCTTTTCTTATTACCTTAGGAGTAATCTCACCCTTTCACTCGATTTTGGCGCAGCCTATCATCTTCCAGATCTCGACTTTCGCCAGTTTGGGATAACGGTGGGAGAAGGAGAGCAAGAAATTAGAGTAAGTGTAAGAAACCACTACCGCTTATTTTCCTTTCTCAGTGCCGAGTATCATTTCGCTACCTCTCCTCGATTGAAGCCCTTTGTTACCGCTGGCGTTGGCTGGTGCTGGGATCATGCTGACCTCACAGTTAACACCTGGAGTTACCCTGCTCCCGGCGAATTCTCTATAGCCCAGGAAAGATATCGGAGTAGCAGGTTTCCTCTCTTCCTTGTGGGTGGTGGACTCAGGTACTATGTCAGGAAGAATGAGGTTTTAAGAGTTACAGTACGGCTACTGGATCCCGGTGGTGATTTTACCACCTATCAATTTATTGCCGGCTGGGGCTTTTGTTTTTGAGATAACCTCAAGGAGGCGTTTAGATGGGAATTACGCCCGATCCATACAGAAAAAAGGGGTTAAAACTTTCTCTCCTGACTTTTATCCTCTTTTTTCTTTTCTTCTCAGTGTCGGCATTTGGTGGTGATGTGAAAAAAGAGAACAGAATAACCTGTTACTTGGGTACCTATATGAATAGAGACTTCTATAGTCGTCTTTCTTTCAACATCGAGTACGAGAGAAGAGTCTCAAATCGTTTTGCTTTAGCAGTATCGATGGGATATGCACCTATGATACGTCCCGATCTGGAAAACTTAGCCTGGTACGAGTTTCACAACAAAGTTGGTGACAACTTTACCCAGATCTCCTCCGGAGGATTTGTGTTAATTTTGGATTTTGGAGTTTATATCTATTTTACCCATCCAAATAAGAGCGATGAGTTACTTCTCTACCTCGGCAGCAGTTACTATCGACTGCGTGACCACCATAAAATGCTCGACAATAAATCATCCCTTACGGAGAGTTATTCCCTTTCGTTCTCTGAATACTCCCGTTTAGATGTGGGTTTGGGATATAAGCGTAAGTTTAACGATCGATATTCCCTCAAAGCGGAATGGCGAATGGGGGATTTCTATTATTACCTTTTCAGAGGTGGAAAACCGCTTCTACACCGGATTCTTCTCGGTTTAAGCTATCGGTTTTAGGAAACCGAAGATATACTATCTCTCCAGACGGTAGCGGTATTTGAGAGAAGGGAAATTTCACCTTATAAATTACAAAAAGTTATCTAAGGAAGCGAAATAGGCGATGATCTTCTCTGCCTGTCTCCTCCCTACAATAGGGGCAAGCTCCTCGAGCGATGCCTCACGCACCCTATCCACGCTGCCGAAATAAGTAAGGAGGTCCTCCATCCTTTTCTTACCTACACCGGGGATCTTCATAAGCTCGCTCGTTATCGTCCGCTCCCGTCTCTTTCTCCGATGGAAGGTGATGGCAAAACGGTGGGCTTCGTCCCTTATCCGCTGAAGGAGTTTAAGCGAAGGGGAATTATCCATAAGCCTGATCGGTTCCTTCTCCTCGAGTTTATAGATCAACTCCTCCTCTTTGGCGAGTCCAATTACCGGAATGAAATCGATATCGAGGGTGGTTAAGGAGGAGCAAGCAGCGTTCACCTGGCCCCTCCCACCATCGATAAGGATGAGATCGGGAAGCTCTCCTCCCTCTTCAAGCACCCGACGATACCTCCTTAAAACCACCTCCGCCATCGCCTTATAATCATCAGGCTTGCCTGACGGTTCTATCTTGAAATGACGATATTCCTCCTTCGCCGGCTTTCCTCCGATGAAAACAACGAGGGAAGCAACTGTGTCCGCTCCAAAGACGGTGGAGATATCGAACGCCTCTATTCTCCTCGGAAGCTTGGGCAGGGAGAGATCACGCTTCAAATGGGCGAGCTCCCCTTCTTCCCCTCCTATGCGGTTGGCGAGGGCTATCCGGGCATTTTCGATAGCGAGCTCCATTATCCCCCGCTTCTTCCCCCTTTGAGGGACGGTTATCACCACCTTCCCTTCCCTTCTTTCCGAGAGCCACTCCTCAAGGAGCTCCTTTCCCTCCGGCTCTAAGGGGACATAGATCCTCCTCGGTATGAAGTGCTGCTCCAGGTAATACTGCTCGATCACCGAGGAGAGGAAACGAGCATAATCGGCCATCGGGAGCTCCTCGAAGAAAAACTCCCTCCGCCCAACAACCAAACCTCGCCGTACATGGAAAACCTCAAGCGAAAGCATCCCCTCCTGCTCATAGTAGCCGAAGTAATCCTCCTCGTCGAATGAGGTCATTGCCATCCGCTGGCGTTCCGAGATCCGCTCGATGAGCGCTATCGCATCCCGAAACCGCGCCGCCTTTTCGAACTCGAGGTTGGCTGATGCCCTCTCCATCTTTTCCTTCAGTTTATCAATGAGTTCCCTATTCTTCCCTCGAAGGAGGAGCTTGACATCCTCCACCGCCTCGGCGTACTCCTCACGGCTAACCAGACCAGCACAAGGGGCGAGACATCTTTTTATCTGGTAATTGAGGCAGGGTTGATACCTCTTCTTCCCGATCTCCCGATTACACTGCCTTATCATAAAGTAGCGGGAAATTAATTTGAGCGTTTTCCTCGCCAATCCACCGGGAACATAGGGACCGAAATAAAGCGCTCCATCGTTTCTCACCCGGCGGACGAGCATCACCCGGGGATAATCCTCGTTCACCGTAAGCTTCAAGTAGGGGTAATTCTTATCGTCTCTAAGGAGTACATTATATCGGGGCTTCTCCTTCTTGATCAGGTTATTCTCCAGGATAAGCGCTTCGACCTCGCTTCCGGTGACGATGAAATCAATATCGGCGATCTCAGAGGCAAGGGATGCCTGCTTCGGGTCCGCCGGTTGATGGAAATAGGAAGGGACCCGATTTTTCAAGGATTTCGCCTTCCCGATATAGATGATCTCCCCTCTCTCGTTTTTGAAGAGATAAACGCCTGGCTCTTTAGGAAGGCTCGCCAACTTTGCCTTTAGCCGGGAGGGCATCGGTTCACCTCTTGGCGGTGAGCTCAAGGTCCCGGAGTTTGAGCTCCTTTATCTGATCGCGGAGCTCTGCTGCCCGCTCAAACTCGAGTCTTCTCGCCGCCTCCCTCATCTCCCGTTCCAGTTTCTTTATCAGGTCCCTGCGCTCAGAGGGAGAAAGTGGAAATTCGGTGCCCCGCTCCTCGAGAGGAACGGTGAAGTAGTCCGCCTCGTAGACGGAGCTTAAGACATCGCGGATGGACTTCTTTATCGTCTCCGGGGTGATACCGTGTTCCTCGTTATACCGCCGTTGGAGCTCACGGCGCCTATTGGTCTCGGCGATCGCCTCCTTTATCGCCCCGGTTATTCTATCCGCATAGATCACCACCTGGCCATTCACATTCCGCGCTGCCCTACCCGCTGTCTGGATAAGAGAAGTGGTGGAACGGAGAAAACCCTCCTTGTCCCCATCGAGGATGGCGACCAACGACACCTCGGGAAGATCGAGCCCCTCACGAAGCAGGTTTACCCCGATCAAGACATCAAAATCCCCTCGTCTCAGTTCCCTTATTATCTTCACCCGCTCCAAGGTGTCGATCTCCGAATGGAGGTATTTGACCTTTATCCCGAGCTCCTGATAATAATCGGTGAGCTCCTCTGCCATCCTCTTGGTGAGGGTGGTGACGAGCACCCGCTCTTCTCTCTCGATTCTCTCCCTTATCCTTTCAAGTAGATCATCGACCTGGTTCTTAACCGGACGAACGATTATCTCCGGATCCATCAAGCCAGTAGGCCTTATTATCTGCTCTACCACCTCCCCTCCAGACATCTCGAGCTCAAAAGGACCAGGGGTGGCGGAGACATAGATGACCTGGGTCACCCGCTCCATAAACTCATCGAAGGTGAGAGGCCGGTTGTCCAAAGCAGAGGGAAGACGGAAGCCGTACTTCACCAAGGTGAGCTTCCGCGAATGGTCCCCCTCGTACATCCCGCGAAGCTGGGGTATCGTCTGATGGCTCTCATCAATGAAGATGATGGCGTCCTTGGGGAGGTAATCGAGAAGACAGGGCGGAGGCTCTCCTGGCTTCCTCCCGGTGAGGTGGCGGGAGTAGTTCTCAATCCCGTGGCAATAGCCTACCGCCTGGATCATCTCGAGATCGTACATCGTCCGCTCGTATATCCGTTGTGCTTCGAGCAGCTTCCCTTCCTTGAGGAGCTTAGCGTGATATTGATGGAGCTCCTCCTTTATCGAGGCGATCGCCCGGGCGAGCTGTTCTTCCGGGGTAACATAATGGGAATTGGGGTAGATGGGCAATCGATGATATTCCCTTAATACCCTCCCGGTAAGCGGGTCTATCTGCGATAGCTCAACTACTTCATCACCGAAGAGCTCAATACGGAACCCATTTTCATCATATGGGGGAAATACCTCGATAACATCACCGCGAACGCGAAAGGCGCCTCGTTTAAAATCGTAATCGTTCCTCTCATACTGGATACGAACGAGCTTCCGCAGGATCTCCTCACGGGACATCCTATCCCCCCGCTCAAGCAAAAGGAGCATCCCGTAGTAGGCTTCCGGAGAACCAAGCCCATAGATACAGGAAACCGAGGCGACGATGATCACATCCCGCCGTTCAAAGAGGGAACGGGTAGCAGAATGCCTCATTCGATCGAGCTCCTCATTTATATCCGCCTCCTTCTCTATGTAGGTATCGCTCTGGGGGATGTATGCTTCGGGCTGGTAATAGTCGTAGTAGCTCACGAAATACTCCACCGCATTCTCGGGAAAGAAGCTCTTAAACTCCTGATAGAGCTGGGCAGCCAGAGTCTTATTATGGGAGATGACCAGCGTCGGGCGGTTCACCTGTTCGATCACCTTAGCCATAGTGAAGGTCTTCCCCGAGCCGGTAACCCCGAGGAGGACTTGATGCTTCTTCCCCTCATTCAACCCCCTGACCAACGCCTCTATTGCCTTGGGCTGATCCCCCTTAGGGGTAAACTCGGAGACAAGCTTAAACCGCTCCATTCTTTCTCCCTCTATTCACTATGAATCTACGCTTTTTAAAGAAAAGGGTCAAGGAGGGCTACTCTTCCGTCGGGTTGAAGGGATGTCCGGAAAGTGCTGCCCGCTTTCCCACCTGCTCGAAGAGCAGAGCAAGGTAAGTAGCGAACTTATGAGCGGCAAATAGTTTATGCTCCATACTCTCCGCATTGTTGAAATTCTGCACCATAAGTCGGAAATCGCGCCAATCGCGGTACATCAGATACTTCATCGTGGTCCGCTCAAACCTGTTTATAAAGTCGAGCAGTTTATTGTATGAGGCTTCGTCCTTCTTCTCCTGAAACTCATCAGTATAGCGGATAAGAGACCAAAGGTCCTCCCTCAATTTGAGGGATTCCTCTACCCGGGTGATAAAATCGAGGAATATATCCGAGCCTGAGATATCCGGCTCGAAAAGCTGGGCGAAGATGACGATCCATTGCTTGAGATGATTGCTGAGAATGCCTCGGCTGTTATCCAGTTTGGTGTATACCACCTCAGGGTCGTTCACCATAGCCAGATCTGACAGCTCAAGATTATACACCTTCCTCAGCTCAAGCTTCGAGGCAAAGACAAAATTATCCACGGTGCGAGCAAAGGGCTCTATCTCCTCCCCCTTCCCCCCATACTTGGCATCAAGATAGGAAAAGAGGATTTCTGCCTCAAAGTAGAACAGGGATAGAATGGGGAGCGATAACTTCATCAAATCGAGGTTCCATTCTTCAAGGTGGATGAAGTTCAAATAGCTCAGGAGCCGGAAGAGCTCGAGAAAGAGCTGAGCCACATCCTGTCTCATCGTAGAAGGAACCGCATTTCGTATTATCCCCTTAATCTTCTTATTCACCACCTGATCGTAATATGGATTGAACCGGAGATCTTTCAGCTTAAGCAAAAAGGGAAACCGGTTTATATTCTGATTTATCATCCTCCCTAAGGAGGAGAAACTGGGGTATGAGACCCACTTCATCCGCATAAAATCGAATACTATCATCCGCAAATTCACTAAAGCATCGAAGAGATCGGAGCATTCATCGGTGAGATAGGGAAATGTCTCCGATAGCTTTACCATAGGCGGGGTATGTTCCGCTATAAGCCGTTCTATATATTGCTTGAACTGAGCAATATTCCACTGTTCCTTCCCTAAAATGATGATCAACAGATTGGTGATCCGGACAAGGAGGTTGCTTAGGATCTTAACCTCCCCGGCATAGTTCCGGGTGAACGGCTCCTTTGATTCTGCAGCAAAAAGGGCGAGGTACTCATCCCGGGTAAAGCTCTCTAAGCTCTTCACCCACATAGAGAGCTCGAAGATGGGCCTTCTCTTCTCCGGTTTCTCCCTTGCTATTTTAAGTAGATCTACCGATGGGGAAAACCGGGCTTTACCACCTTTTTTGCCCTTTCCTTTCTCCATTTCAACCGCCAATATAGTTTCTGGTATTTATACACCGCCCGATTATGCTCGGCAAGCGTTCTCGAAAAGTAATGCCTTCCGTTATTCATCGAGACGAAATAGAGATAGGGGACATCCGCCGGATAAAGGGCGGCGATGATGGAATCCTTCCCCGGGTTTGCCACTGGTCCTGGGGGGAGCCCTGGATGAATATAGGTGTTATAGGGGGATTCGAACCTGAGGTCTCTCCTTCTTATATTACCATCATACCTTCCGGCGAGCTTCAGAGCGTAGATCAGGGTGGGATCGCATTGAAGGAGCATCCCCCGCTTAAGCCGACGATGAAAGACCGCCGAGATCAAGGGACGCTCATCGGGAGTCGAGGTTTCCTTCTCGATAAGGGAAGCAAGCGTTATCAGCTGATGAATGGAAAGACCAAGCTCTTTTGCCCGCTTTTTCAGCTCTGGCGTTAGAACTCGCTTAAGATTTTCTACCATAAGGCGAATAATCTCTCGTGGTGGGGTCCCATGGGAAAGCTGATAGGTATCGGGAAAGAGATACCCCTCCACCGTCTTCGCCCCGGGAGCAAGATCGGCGATGGGCTTAGTATCCCGACAGGCAGAGAGGAACTCCGAGGCGGGGAAAAATCCCTTCTCCTCAAAGATGCGAGCGATCTCGAAGATATCCTTCCCCTCAGGGATAGTTACCTGACGGAGATAAACCTTGCCCCTCATCAGTTTCTCGTAGATATCGATAAGGCTACTCCCCCTGCTTATGAAATACTCGCCCGCCTTGATCCCTTTCTCTCTCCCACCAGCACGGAGGAGAAATTTGAAGAAAACAGGGTGAAGAATGAACCCCTTCTCATAAAGAAGGAGGGAGACTTTCTCTCCGGAAGAGCCGTAAGGGATAAAAAGGAAACCCTCTTTATCAATTGGATGGTTGTAAATATAAACAGCCCCTCCTCTTGCCAAAAAATAAACAATAAACGCTATAAGCCAAACCTTTCTCACCCCTCCTCCTTTGCTCTTAGATATTCGAGATACCCCTTAAGGATGATCACCGCCGCCAACTTGTCGATCACCTTTCGCCTCTTCTCTCTCCTCAACCCTCCATCTATCAACACCCTCTCCGCCTCCACCGTGGTGAGCCGTTCATCCCAGGGAACAACCTTTATTTTGAGCGCCTTCTTCAGCTTCTCAATAACCTCTTTAATTTCCTCTGCCTTCCTTCCCAGAGTACCGTCCATCCTTCTGGGAAACCCTACCACCAGTTTGGATATCCCATATTCCTCGATGAGTGCGGAAAGCCTCCTCACATCCTCCCGCCAATTCTTCCGCTCAATGGTGGCTATCCCCTGGGCGGTGATACCAAGCTCATCGCTTACAGCAACCCCGATCCTCTTCTCCCCGATATCGAGACCCATTATCCTTTTTCTCTCGGTCACATAAACTCCTTATATTGGGAGAGCTTTTCCTTTGGAGGAAGCTGTTCCACCTCCACCGAAATGCCTATTGCCCGAGGATCAGCCGGAGTGTACTTTAGGAGTTCGGTCTTTCCGATACCAGGATCGAGATCGGAGACATCCACCGTTATCCTTCCCTCGGCTATCGGCTTCTCATCCTTATCGTATTGAACAAGCTTCAGGGTCAAATAGTTCAGCTTCTTCCGGGAGTTATTCACTATATGGAGGTTGAGAAGAATCTCCCCTTCCTCTCGCTTAATAATACAGTTAGTCACCTCCACCTTGAACTGGTTCCTGGTGTTTATGATGCTCAGCTCCTTCTCGCTGTATCCGTAAGGGTTTTTCTCCTTCCTCTTCTCTTTGGAACAAGCGGGAAGGAGAAACACCAAAAAAATCAGTCCAATTAAAATAGCCCTTCTTCGCATCTTCCTCCTCTTAAAATCTCCATTTTTTAAATTTTACCATACCTTTCGACCTCCCTCAACCGTTTTGGTTTAGCTCCCTCACTCATTAAAATTTTAGAGATGAAGACGAAGGATGGTATAATCTCCTCGCATAAATAGTTCGCTGAAGATGAAGAAAAAGGGAAAGATCGCTATTACTATCGCTGGCATCGTTCTCTTTGCCCTGCTTGGCGGCTATACCTATCTCCGGGCAAAGGAAGGAAGCTCTGACTTCGCCATCCAGTACCGCATCGCTTCCGCCCTCTTTGCCGGGGAAAACCCTTATACCAAGTTCTTGAACAATCGCTACCCGGTCTTCTTATTCCTCTTAATTGCCCCCCTCAGCAGATTGTCCCTCCCCACTGCGGTCATAATCTGGTATCTCTTGAACCTTGCTCTCTTCGGCTGGTCATATTACCTCCTCATAAACTCGCTTCCACAAGAAACGCCAGGAGGAAAACCTATATGGAAGATCCTCCCGTTGATCCTCATATTGGGGATATTGGCGGACAATCTATATCTGGGACAGATGAACATCCTCCTTCTCTTTCTCATCGGGCTAACCTTGCTCCTCCATCAAAGGGGAAAAGAGTTCGCAGCCGGCTTTACTCTTGCCCTGGGGATAGCATTAAAGCTCACTCCCCTTCTTCTCCTTCTCTATTTCATCTATCGGCGAAGGGTCAAACTGACCCTGGCTACCATAATAAGCCTTATCATCCTCCTATCCCTGCTTCCCATTCCCTTCCTCGGCTGGGAGCGGAATTTCGAACTCCTCTCTTCCTTCTATCAACAGGTGATAAAACCGACCGTAAGCGGCGGGATCGGATATTCGATAGGTGCCTACCGCCATACCAATCAATCGCTTGCTGCCTTCCTCTTCCGCTTGCTTGCCAGAACACCGGCTGACACCATCTCAGGGAAAACCGTTTACGCCAACATCGCCGATCTCAGCGAGGAGACAATCTCCCTAATAATAAAGATAGCTGACCTGATAATTATCGCCCTGCTCGCCATCTTCCTCCGCCAGCGCACCAGCTTGAAAGAGGGCGCTTTCATCCCCTTCTTTGAGTACTCCTTAATCGTGATGGCGATGCTCCTTATCTCTCCCATCTCCTGGATCAGCCATTTTATCCTCCTCACCATCCCCTATATCGTAGGTAGCTGGTATGCTCTCAAGCTGAAGGGAAGGATGGGGAGCCTCATCCTTTCTTCCCTTTTTACCTGCTTTCTTTTATCCTCGCTCGGGGTAAGCCGAAGGCTTCAGTCCTACTCCCCACTCTTTTTGGGGACGATTATCCTCTTCTCCTCCTTCCTCTTTGTGCTGATAAGGGAAAGAAAGCTTCAATCTGAGGAGCAAGCTCGATAGGTTTTCTCCGCCTCCCTAAGAGCCTTCTCCCCATCGACGGAAACGCCAAGCTGGGAAAGAATGAGGGAAAGAGCCTTTATAAGTTCAAAGGTGTCGGAAAAGGAGAGGTAGCCCATATGTCCCACCCGGAAGATCTTGCCTGCAAGCTCTTCCTGCCCTCTTGCCACGACAAAGCCGAACTCCCGATCAAGCAGGGAAACCACCTGGTCGGGATCTACCCTCGGCGGTGGTACTACCGCAGTAAGGGCGTTGCTCGGGGCTTCTTTAGCCAATGGAGAGAGGAAAAGATGAGGAAGCGCCGATCTGAAGGAGGCGGAAAGACGGGCTCGCTCTTCGATCATCCGATCAAGCCCCACCTCCTCGAGGATGTAGGAAAGCGCCCGGTCGAGGTGAAAGATGAGGGAGCTTGCTGGGGTGAAAGGGGTGAAACCCCTTTGAATGAGGGAGCGCGCCCTTTCGAGATCGAAGTAGTACCGGGGGAGCTTTCCTCGTTTAACCCGCTCCCAAGCTCGTGATGATAAAGAAATAAAAGAAAGACCGGGATAGCCCATAAAACCCTTCTGAGAACAGCCGATAACCACATCGAGCCCCCACTCGTCCATCCTCATAGGATGGAGGGCGAGCGAGGAAATGGCATCGACCACGAGAAGCACATCGGGAAAATGGGAAACCACATCCGCCACCATCCGGGGATCGGTATAGGCACCGGTGGCGGTCTCCACCGCGGCAAAGAGAACCCCTGAGATATCCCGTTCAGCCTCAAGCCTCTCTCTCAGCTCCTCAGGGGATACTGCCGCTCCCCGCGGAAGGGAAATGACGCTCACCTCAAGCCCGAAGACCCTCGCTAACTCCGCCCATCTTCTTCCAAACTTCCCGGAATCGATCACCAATACCCTCTCCCCGGGAGAAAAAAGGTTGACCACCACCGCCTCCATCGCCCCGGTACCAGAAGAGGTGAGGATGAACACCGGCTCCTTGGTTCCGAAGACCAGCTTGAGCTTCTCCTCGACCGAGGAGAGAAGCTTCCTAAAATCGCTCGTACGATGATGAAAAAGATCAATCCGGGAAAGAGGATAAGGCTCTACTGGGCCAGGGGTAAACAACTTTCTTCTTTCTTCTGCTCCCATTCCAAGAAAAATAATAGCATAGATGGAAAGCACCTTTAAAATAAAAAAGGACTGCCATTTGAGTTAATATTCGTGTATAATTTTTTTAAATAAAAATTAAAGGAGGTCCTTATGAGAAAAGGAAGAACTGGAAAAACTATCATAGGTCTCTCCATCATTCTCATCCTTATCGCCCTTCCCTTGTTTGGCAAGGAGAAGAAGGCACCCAATTTCACCCTTCCCGATCTCACTGGGAAGCAGCTATCCCTCTCCGACTTTGCGGGAAAGGTGGTGATCGTTGACTTCTGGGCTACCTGGTGCCCCCCCTGCAAAGTGGAGATACCCCACTTTGTCGAGCTTTACAATAAATATCACGAAAAAGGGCTCGAGATAATAGGAATAGTGCTCAGCTCCGGAACTACGGAGAAGGTAGCGAAAGAGGTGAAAAAGCTCGGTATCAACTACATCGTACTGATGGGAAATGAGAAGGTAGCCAACGACTTCGGCGGCATTGTGGGGGTTCCCACCACCTTCTTCATCGATAAGCAGGGGAACATCGTGAAGAAGTATGTGGGATACCGCAGGGGATTGGAGAAGGAATTCGAAAAATTAGTAAAAGACCTCTTAAGTAAATAACCTTTTAAATTAATTATTAAAGGAAAGGAAATCGACTATGGGAGGAGAGGAGATTTCTGTCTTCATCGCCTTTATTGCTGGAATTTTATCCTTCGTTTCACCCTGTGTTCTTCCCCTTATTCCCTCTTATCTTTCCTTCATTACCGGAGTATCCTTCGATGAACTCGCAGAATTGGAAAACCGCCGGGAAATAAGGAGAAGGACACTGATCCATTCCCTCCTCTTCGTCGCCGGGTTTTCCCTCGTTTTCATCCTGATGGGAGCTTCAGCCACATATATTGGGGGGATATTCCGTAAATACCAGCGATTGATCACCGTCGGTGGAGGAATAATCATCACTATCCTCGGACTCCATATCGCCGGGGTTATCAACCTCCGCTTCCTCGAGAGGGAAAAGAGACTTCACTTAGAGAAAAAACCCTTGGGCTATCTCGGCACGATAATCGTCGGAATCACCTTCGCTGCTGGCTGGACACCTTGTATCGGTCCCATCCTCGGGGCTATCCTGGTCTACGCCTCAACCAAGGAACAACTTTTCACCGGTATCATCCTTCTCACCGCCTACTCCGTCGGATTAGGGCTACCGTTTATTCTCTCCTCCCTCGCTTTCAATACCTTTATGAGCTACTCCCGTTCTTTGCTGAAGCATATCCGGGTGATATCGATAATAAGCGGGATATTGCTGGTTGCGGTAGGGATCCTTCTTATAAGCAATTATTTTGGCTGGCTTAGCGCCTATCTAAGCCAGATAATGCCCTCACTCGAAGTTGGCTAAATCTTTGCCCAGGGTTTGGGGATGAATAACTCCTCATAAACCATTATCGCATAGCGGTCAGTCATCCCCGCTATGTAATCGGCAACCCTTCGATAGGGAGGATCCTTCTTCCCTCTTTTGTTCTTCAAAGGGATCTTATCCGGGTGCTCGAGAAAATAACGGTAGAGGTCTGAAATCACCTTCCGCGATTTGGCGAATTCGCCCTTGGCGTACTCATTTTCATAAACCCTCTCATAGAGGAAATCGCGAAGGTCGATGAGGGCACCGTAAACCTCCTCACTCATCCTTATATCTTCGAGTTCCACCTTTTTCGTCTCCCGAACGATATCGGAGACCATCGTGTTTATCCGTTGAGAATGGGTATCTCCGAGAACCCTTAGGATATCTTTAGGGATATCTCCCCTTTTGAGCACCCCTGCCCTTATAGCGTCGTCTATATCGTGGTTCACATAGGCAACGATGTCGGATACACGAACGATCCTTCCCTCAAGTGTCTCCGCTCTCTCCTCCTCCTTGATGGGGATTATATCCCCCTCCCCTATCGAATGCTTGAGGATCCCATCACGCACCTCGAAGGTAAGATTTAACCCCTCGCCGTCCTTCTCCAAGAAGTCCACCACTCGAAGGCTTTGCTCGTAGTGCCTGAACCCATCAGGAACGAGCTCATTGAGAACCGCTTCCCCGCTATGGCCAAATGGAGTATGTCCTAAGTCATGTCCCAAGGCGATCGCTTCGGTGAGATCCTCGTTCAATCTGAGAGCGCGGGCGATCGTCCGGGCTATCTGAGACACCTCCAAGGTATGGGTGAGACGGGTACGATAATGATCGCCCGTGGGAGCGAGAAAAACCTGGGTCTTATGCTTGAGACGACGAAACGCCTTACTGTGGATTATCCTATCTCGATCTCGCTGGAAGGCAGTCCTTATATCACATTCCGGTTCCGGTCGCAACCGCCCCTTACTCGCACTGCTGAAAGCCGCTTTAGGAGAGAGAATTTTCCTCTCAATCGCCTCGAATTCCTCCCTAAGCCTCATCTTGTTCTCCTCCACTTTAACCCCCTCCTTCCCTCGTTGCTATCCGTTCTCGAACAAGAGGGGTCAACGAAGGACGCTCCTCAGAAAAGGCGAAACTGGCAAGTGCCATACCTACAAGCTCGGGGGTAGGCTCTATCTCGTTATACAGGATCTCCATCAACGGCTCTCCCTTACTGGCGTAAGTCCCCACTTTCTTCTTGAGAACTATCCCCACCGAGCGGTCTATCGGGGCATCGGTATCGGCTCTCCCTGCCCCTAATTTATTGACCACCACTGCCAAACGGTAAGAATCTATCCCCGAGATATAACCATCAGTGGGGCTCACTATCTCTCTCCCCGCTTTTGGCTTGGGGAGGAGAGAATAATCGTCCACCGCCGTTTCATCTCCACCCTGGGCGGCGATGATCTCCCGCATCTTAGAAAGAGCCTCCCCAGAGGTAAGCTTCTCCTCAAGGATCAACTTGGCATCCTCTTTATTCTCGACAGCACCGGCAAGGAAAAGCATCTCCGATCCTAAGGCAAGGGTGAGTTCCACCACATCGGAGGCACCTCGCCCTTTAAGCGTCTCAAACGCCTCGATCACCTCAACCGCGTTCCCAATGGTCATCCCTATTGGCTGATCCATCGCGGTTATCAGGGCGGTCGCCCTTTTCCCCATCCTTTCGGAAACGGAAACCAAAGAGTAGGCAAGCACCCTTGCCTCCTCCAATGTCTTCATAAACGCTCCCCTGCCCTGCTTCACATCGAACACATAACCATAAGCTCCCTCTGCCAGCTTCTTGCTAAGGATGCTCGCAGTGATCAAAGGGATACTGTCCACAGTTCGGGTGGCGTCCCGAAGGGCGTATAGCTTCTTGTCGGCGGGAGCGATCTCCTCGGTCTGCCCCGCTATTACCGCTCCCACCTTTTCCAATTGATTGACGAACTCCTTCGCCGAGAGATTGGTTCTAAAACCGGGGATGGACTCCAGCTTGTCAAGCGTCCCCCCGGTATGGCCCAAGCTCCTTCCCGCCACCATAGGCACGAAGATACCCACCGAGGCAACCAAGGGCGCTAAGACTAAGGATATCTTGTCCCCCACCCCTCCTGTTGAGTGTTTATCCACCGCAGGTCGAGGAAGGAAAGAAAGGTCGAGCACCTTTCCTGAATCCATCATCTCCTTGGTGAGACGAAAGGTCTCCTCCTCGGAAAGCCCTCTAAAGTAGATCGCCATCAGGAGAGCTGCCATCTGATAATCGGGTATCGCTCCGGCAACATAACTCTTTATAACCCGCTTTATCTCTGCCGGGGAAAGCTCCTGTCCCGCCTTCTTCTTCTCTATCGCCTTCAATATCAACAAGGCTTTTCCTCCTTAGATCACCTTTGAAAGAAAACTCTCCCCAAGAGGAAGGGGAGTGAGACCGAAATTCTCCGCGATGGTCTGTCCCAAATCGGCAAAACTCCTTCGTACTCCGAGATTAACGCCTTGCTTAACCCTTTCCCCCCATATAAGGAGGGGGACATATTCCCGCGAGTGATCGGTGCTCTCAGTAGTAGGATCGCAACCATGATCAGCGGTTATAACCAAAAGATCACCCTCCTCCTTTCTTTCCTCAAGTCTCGGAAGAAAGGCGTCAAACTCTTCAAGCGCCTTGGCGTATCCTCTGGGATCGTTCCTATGCCCATAAAGCATATCAAAATCGACCAGATTTGTAAAGATAAGTCCCCTATCCACCTCCCCCATCACCTTGAGCACTGTCTCCATCCCCTCCCGGTTATTACCCGTATGGACCGCCTTGGTAATCCCACAACCAGCAAAGATATCCTTTATCTTACCGACACCCACCACCGGAAAACCAGCCTTCGAAAGGAGACCAAGGAGGTTGGGCTCAGGAGGAGCAATGGAGAAGTCCTCCCTTCTCTCCGTTCTCCTGAAGGAACCTGGTTTCCCAATAAAGGGGCGAGCGATGACCCGGACCACCTCGTCATCACCACGAAGTATCTTTCTCGCTTCCCGACACATCTCATAGAGCTCGGGAACCGGGATGACCTCCTCATGAGCGGCGATCTGAAAAACGGAGTCGGCAGAGGTATAGATGATGGGGAAACCCGTTTTTAAATGAATCTCTCCTATCTCTTCGATTATCACCGTTCCCGAGGCAGGGAAGTTCCCAAGCACCCTTCTTCCTATTCTCTCCTCAAACTCCTCGATCACCCTACGGGGAAAACCGGAGGGATAGGTGGGGAAGGGCTTTTTAAGCTCGATACCGACCATCTCCCAATGGCCGGATGTGGTATCCTTGCCCGGTGCCAACTCCGCCATCTTCCCATAGGCAGCTATCGGTTCCCTCTCTGGCGGTACGCCGGGGAGAGGAATTATATTCCCTAAACCCCGTCTGGCAAGGTTGGGGAGATGAAGCCCTACACTCTCTGCGATATGAAGCAAGGTATTGCTTCCCTCATCACCGAAGAGGTGGGCATCGGGAAGTTCCCCTACCCCCACACTATCCAATACGATGAGGATAACCCGGGAAAATGGCTTATGTCCCAATGATCTTCAACCTCCTTGGGAGCACCCATATAAACAGAAACTTCACCACTATGATAACACCGATAAGGAAAAAGAAAAGGAAGAACCAATCGGCACCTACTATTAGATGAGGAAATGCCTTGCTCCGATAGGGAAGTCCTCCAAGTTTGACCTTCTTCTCAATAGCCAGCCTCTCCGCCCTTCCCCAGGACTGATCTGTTGCGAGAAGGTAGGGGAGGTAGAAATCCATAAGGATCCGATCCTCGAAATAGGCGGAATAAAGGTCCCCCTTCTTCTTAAACTCGTTTCTTATCCTGGTATGTGCCTGAGCCTCAGTTAGGTAATAGTCCTCCCTTTCCCAGACCGATCTCCTCTTACCGAGAAGCCTCGGTTTGAATCTCTCCTTTGCGGAAAGCCACAACCTTCCTCTCTCTTTTGCCAAAAGAACCAACCTCTCTTTGGGGAAACGGGAACGAAAGAGATAGCCATCACCCCTCACTACATAGCCTCGCTCAGCAAAAAAGGCGAAGAGGAAAAAAGATAAGAGAAGGATCGAGATGAGTAAGCTGATGAAAAGGAGAAAGCGGGAGCTTCCCTTTCCTCGAAAGGAAGAGGAGGTCGCCACCAAAGTCAAACCACACCCAGCAACGACGGCAAAGAAATTGAGGAGAAGATCACGAAGCTCTCCCACCCGCGAAGAGACGAGGAATTGAACGGTTTCATCAGCTAAAGAGACGAGAAGCGACAGGGAAACAGCTGCTACTATTGAGAAAATCCCCCTTTCATCAGGCTTAAGGCCAATGACAAACAAAAGGGTTAGCACCCCATATTCGATGAAATGAACCCCCTCGATCAACCCGATATGAGGGATAAAATAGAAAGATAAAATAAGCGCCCCCGCCATCAGGCTAAGCCCGATTAGGGAAAAGCGAAAACTTCTCTTGAAGCCTCTAACCAACAAATAGGAAACTACCGCTCCGGCGATGGAGAGAAAAACGAGGAGAAAAAGGTCAAAATAACCACCGAGATGAAAGCGGAGATAGCTCCGGATAAGGGAGATGTAAGGGGCTGAAAGGGGTAGAAAAAGGGAGAAGAAAAGGGCAATATAAAGCACAAAAACGCTCTTTCTTCGTTTATTCATTGCCTCTTTTTTCATTTTACCCTATTATAGGGTAAGCCAGAAGATAAAAACTCACCTTCTTGACAAGGAAAAAGGGGCGTGCTAAATTAGCTTGTTTTCAAAAGCGGGAAAGGCGACGAAGATGGGTAAGAAAAAGGATTACAAGGAAACACTCAATTTACCAAAGACCGAATTTCCAATGAAGGCAGACCTTCCGAAGAGGGAACCTTTGCTCATAGAGCGTTGGGATCGAGATCGTTTATACGAGAAGATACGGGAAAAAAGAAAAGATGCTCCAACCTTCATCCTTCACGATGGACCTCCTTATGCTAACGGGCACATCCACTTGGGAACAGCGCTCAACAAGATACTCAAGGATTTTGTAGTAAAGTCAAAGACGATGCTTGGCTTCAACTCCCCATTCCGGCCCGGTTGGGACTGCCATGGCCTTCCCATCGAACATCAGGTGGATAAGCTTCTGGGAGAGAAGAAGAAAGAGCTATCCCAACTTGAGGTAAGAAGGGAATGTCGGAAGTTCGCTGAGAAGTTCGTAGCCATCCAAAGAGAGGAATTCAAACGGCTGGGCGTTCTTGGAGAGTGGGAAACTCCCTATCTCACCATAGACCCCGATTACGAGGCAACTATCATCCGTCAGTTCGGGGAATTCGTCGCCCGGGGAGATGTATATAAAGGATACAAACCGGTCCACTGGTGCTCCCACTGCAAAACCGCTTTAGCCGAAGCGGAGGTGGAGTACCATGATCATACCTCCCCGTCAATATTCGTCAAATTCGAAGCAGGGGAGGATGTTAAAAAGAGGATACCCGCCCTCGAGGGCAAAAGGGTATTCGTCCTCATCTGGACCACTACCCCCTGGACCCTTCCCGCTAATTTAGCCATTGCCTTCCACCCAAATTACGATTATGTCGCCTTTGAGGTGGGCGATGAGGTCTATATAGTTGCCAAGGAACTGTTGCCAACGGTCACGAGCGAATGCGGTTTTACCGACATCAAGGAGATCGTCTCTTTCAAAGGAAAGGAGCTCGAGGGGACCGTTTGCCGCCATCCCTTCATTGAGCGAGATTCGCTCATCGTGCTCGGTGATTATGTCACCCTGGAGCAGGGTACTGGATGTGTCCATACCGCTCCGGGGCACGGCGCCGAGGACTATGTGGTGGGGACGAAATACGGGCTCAAGATCTACGCTCCAGTAGATGACGAGGGGAGATTCACCTCCGATGTAGAACACTTCGCCGGGCTCAATGTATTCGAGGCGAATCCGAAGATCGTGAAGCTCCTTAAGGAAAAAGGAATGCTCCTTTCCGAAGGAGAGATCACCCACTCCTACCCCCACTGCTGGCGGTGCAAGAACCCGGTCATCTTTCGGGCTACCGAGCAGTGGTTCATCTCGATGGACAAGAACAAACTTCGGGATAAGGCAGCTGCGGAGGTCTCCCGGGTGCGTTGGATCCCTGCCTGGGGTGAAGAGCGGATAAGGAATATGATCGTGAATAGGCCCGATTGGTGTATCTCCCGGCAAAGGAGCTGGGGGGTACCCATCCCTGTTTTCTACTGCCAAAGCTGTAACAAACCTCTGCTTAGCAAGGATGTCGTTGATTTCGTTGCCGATGTATTCTCGAAGGAGGGTTCCGATGCCTGGTTCGCCCGGGAAGCGGATGAACTCCTTCCTCCGGAAACCCGTTGTCCCAACTGTGGCGGGAAGAGCTTCACCAAAGAGCTTGATATCCTCGATGTCTGGTTCGAATCCGGGGTAAGCCATGAGGCGGTATTGGGGAAAAGAGGGGACCTCCCCTGGCCCTCGGACCTCTACCTGGAGGGAACGGATCAGTACCGAGGATGGTTCCAGAGTTCACTACTTACCTCAGTAGAGGGCCGGGGCGAAGCGCCATATCGCACGGTCATCACCCACGGCTTCGTGGTTGACGCCGAGGGGAGGAAGATGTCCAAATCACTCGGCAACATCATCTTTCCCGAGGAGATAATCAATAAATACGGCGCCGAGGTTCTCAGGCTGTGGGTGGCGATGATGGACTATCGGGATGACATCAAGATCTCAACCGAGATAGTGGAGCGGATCGCCGAAGCCTATCGCAAGATAAGAAATACCTGCCGTTTTATGCTGGGGAACCTCTACGATTTCGATCCGAAAAAAGATAGCCTCCCCTACTCTGAGCTTACGGAGCTCGATAGATTCGTCCTTTATCGGTTCTACAAGGTGGCAGGGAGGGTGGTAAAGGCTTATAAGGATTACGATTTTCACATCGTCTACCACTCCCTGGTCAACCTCTGCACCGTCGATCTTTCTGCCTTCTATCTCGATATCATAAAGGACAGGCTCTATGTCTCCCATCCCAACGACAGGAAAAGACGAGCGGCACAGACCACGATCTACGAGATCACCAAAGGGTTATCCCAGATAATGGCTCCTGTCCTCTCGTTCACCGCTGATGAGGTCTGGCAATATCTTCCGGGCGAAAAGGAGGAAAGTGTCCATCTATCTTCATTTCCCAAGGAGCAGGAAAAACCGGATGCTGATTTCATCGCCCGCTGGGAACGGGTGCTCGCGCTTAGAGATGAGGTATTAAAGGCGCTCGAGATAGCGAGGAAAGATAAGAAGATGATCAACCACTCCCTCGATGCCGAAGTGGTGATCTCCGCTCCAGAAGGGTTGATCAGCTCGCTTTCGCTATCTACCCCGGAACTTGAGGATATCTTCATCATCTCCAAGCTCACCTTCGCTCCTCTCAAGGAAGCCCTCTATTCTTCGGAGGAGATAGCTGGTCTTAAGATCGATGTCCGGAAGGCACCAGGGGAAAAATGCCACCGCTGTTGGAAGTATTCAGAGGAGGTGGGTAAGGGGGCGAAATACGAGGATGTATGCCCTCGTTGCCACCAGGTGCTTGAAGAACTTAAAGGATAGCTTAATTTCAAGATGCTCAAGGGCAAAGGAAGCTTCATTTTGATAGCCTTTTTCTCCTTTATCCTCGACCAGGTGAGTAAACTCCTTATAGATCGTTCTCTATTCCCCGGGGAATCGCGGGTAATAATCAATGGCTTTTTGGATATCACTTACGCAAAAAACACTGGAGCCGCTTTCGGGCTCTTTTCTCAGTCAATTTCTCCCCTAAAGCCGATACTTTTCTACCTCTTCTCAATCGTTGCCATTGCGGTGATCATTTACTACATCCTAAGGTTTCCCGCGAGGGAAAGGGGGATTCAGCTCGCCCTCGCCCTCATCTTCGCTGGGGCTTTGGGGAACTTCCTCGACCGGTTGCGGCTGGGATATGTCATCGACTTTATCGACATCCATCTCAAGGGCTACCATTGGCCCACCTTCAACATAGCAGACAGCGTCATCTGTATAGGGGTAGGAATACTAATCTACAAGATGATAACCGCTCCTTCGGAGGAGAAAAAAGAGGATGCATCCGATATTATTTAAGATAGGTCCTCTAACCATCCATACCTATGGCGTTTTAATCGCCACTGCCTTTCTATTGGGCATCCTCTATGCGATGCACGAGGCGAAGAGGGAGAACCTTCCCCCTGCTCGCATCCTTGACCTCGGGCTGATAATCGTGGTGGGCGCCCTTCTTGGTGGAAAACTTCTCCTCATCCTGGTCAACCTGAGGTATTACTTCAGACACCCTGGCGAGATATTGGAGAGCCTTCGCTACGGCGGAGTCTATTACGGAGGGCTTCTTCTTGCCACTGCCTTAGGCATCTGGTATATCAAGCGTGCTTCATTACCCGTCGGGAAAACGGTCGATGCGCTCGCTCCAGGGATCGCCCTGGGACAGTTCATCGGCAGGTGGGGTTGTTTTTCCGCTGGTTGTTGCTATGGAAAACCCCTTACCTTCCCCCTGTTCAAGGTAGTAACCAACATACCCTCCTACTTGAGCTACTGGTATGAAAAACCGGCGAGGGTTCCCTGGGGACTTACCTTTACCAACCCCTATACCCATAGGACGATAGGAACACCTCTAAATATTCCTCTTTACCCCACTGAGATACTTCACTCCTTGGCTGGGCTGATGATACTTCTCATCCTCATTCTTATGAAGCGAAGAAAGCCTTTTTCCGGAGCGCTATTCTTGCTCTACCTCATTCTTTATTCTGCCTCTAGGTTTTTCATTGAGTATATGAGGGGCGATCCGCGTGGCGCGCTCTTCGGTGGGGCTCTTTCCACCTCTCAATTCATCGCTTTGATCGTAGGACCGATCTCCCTCGCCATCTTCATTTACAAAAAAAGAGCCGCTTCAAACGCGGCTCCCAATAAATAATTGCGGTAAGAAAAATTATTCGATAAAGGTTCGCTCCTTGGTGAAATAATCCTTGGTGACCTTTCCTACCACCCCGCTTAAGAGAATAAGCCCAATCAGATTGGGCACCGACATAAGGGCGTTTGCCATATCGCCAACATTCCACACTATTATCAGGTTCTCCTTCTGAAGGATCGCCCCAATAAATGTCAGGAAGAGATAGACCACCCGATAGGGTTTGGTTATCTTGAGACCGAAGAGATACTCGAGACACTGCTCACCGTAATAACACCAGCCAATAACTGTACTGAAACCGAAGAGCGCTGAACTCAAAGCAACAATCACCCCGCCAAAGGGAATGGTACTGTTAAAAGCAGATATAGTGAGGGCGGTACTGTCCAACCCCGAAGTCCAACGGCCGGTAAGGATAATAACGAGAGCGGTCATCATACAGACGACAATGGTGTCGATGAAGACCTCCATTATACCGATCAATCCCTGACGAACAGGATCGCGGGTCTTGGCAGTTCCATGGGCAATGGGTGCGGAACCAAGTCCTGCCTCGTTTGAAAGCAGCCCCCGGGAAACCCCTCTTCTTATCGCTTGTCTCACGGTGGCACCGATAAACCCACCCATCGCCGCCTTGGCAGTAAATGCACTTTTTATCATCAACCAGATCGCCTGAGGTATAGCGGTAAAATGCGCCAAGATAATGAACAACCCTCCACCGATATAGAGGAGAACCATAGTGGGAACCAACCTCTCCGCCACCGTGCCTATTCGCTTTATCCCACCGATAACCACCAACCCAGCGAGAAAGGTCATCACCACACCGGTAAGCCAGAAGGGGATCTTGAACTGAGTATTAAAGGCTAAAGCCACCGAATTCGACTGCATCATATTACCGGTACTGAAAAGGGAGGCAATAGCCCCAGCCACAGCAAAGGTAATAGCCAGTGTCTTTCCAAACGATCCGCCGATTCCCTGCTCGATGTAATACATTGGACCACTCGCTATGGTGCCATCTTCCGCCTTCCTTCTAAACTTAACACCCAAGGTCGCCTCTGCATACTTGGTCGCCATTCCTAAGATAGCAGCGAGGAACATCCAGAAGGGAGCTCCTGGTCCTCCCCAGTAAATAGCAGTGGCTACTCCAGCGATATTTCCATTGCCGACAGTAGCAGCTAACGCGGTGGTAAGCGCCTGGAAGGGGGATAGATCTCCCGTCTCCTTCTCAAACCGATCCTTCCCCATCGCCCCGCGCAACATCAAACGGAAAGCCAGAGGGAACCTCTTTATCTGAACGAGCTTGGTTCTGATGGTAAGGAGAATACCTGTCCCGAGGAGAAGAGCAAGCATCCAGGTCCCCCAGGCATAAGCACTTCCCGCATTGGTCAACTCAACCAATTTTTGAAGCATATGCCTCACCCTCGTCTGGTTTTATGAGTTTAACTGATGACCTAAAACTCAATTAGGAACAAACACGAATTTAATGTTATAGTAAGGAGGAAAAGGTTGTCAATTGCGAATCTTGCACTTAATTTAAGAGAAAAGAAGATGAGCTTGAGAAAGATGGAAGAAATAGAGGTGGTGGTCGGTCCTGGAGAAACGGGGACGAGGCTCGATATCTTTCTTATGCGTTATTGCAGGAAGCACACCAGGGCACAAATACAGCGACTGATAGATGAGGGGCTGATCCTAGTCGATGGAGAGGTGAAAAAGCGGAGCTACCGCGTAAAGGAGGGGGAGCGGGTAAAAGGAACCCTTAAACCTCCGCCAGCTATAAAACTCGAGCCGGAGGAGATCCCTCTCCATATCGTCTATGAGGACGACGAATTGGTGGTGGTGAACAAACCTCCGGGAATGGTGGTTCACCCTTCATCAGGCCATTTCAAAAGCACCCTGGTAAATGCCTTGCTTCACCATTGCACAACGCTCTCTGAGGGAAGTGATCCTGTAAGACCGGGTATCGTCCATCGGCTCGACAAGGGAACATCTGGGCTTATGGTGGTGGCGAAGAACAACTTCGCCCACAAGATCCTTGGGGAACAGTTCCAGCAACACCTGATAAAGAAGGAGTACTTCGCCCTCTGTTGGGGTGAACTTAAGGACGACGAAAGGAAAATAGAGGCACCAATAGGGAGAAACAAGAAAAACCGAAAGAAATACGCTGTCATTCCCGAGGGGAAAGAGGCGATAACTATCGTTAAGGTGAAGGAGCGTTTCTCCGGTTTTACCTTAGTCTCCGCCTCACCCCTCACCGGGAGAACGCATCAGATCCGAGTTCATCTTTCTCATATCGGCCATCCCTTAGTAGGGGATCCCCTCTATGGTGGAGCGCGCATCAAGGGCAAGGTGGAAGAGGAGCTTGCTCAGATAATAAAGGACCTCAACCGCCCT
The DNA here is from genome assembly GCA_021161905.1 of Acidobacteriota bacterium. Classification (NCBI taxonomy): domain Bacteria; kingdom Pseudomonadati; phylum Acidobacteriota; species Acidobacteriota bacterium. Next base: position 69,541 of record JAGGZT010000012.1, read on the forward strand.
GCTCTCCACTCAGCCAAACTCGGCTTCTATCATCCGGAAAGCGGGGAGTATTTAGAATTCTACCAACCCCTACCAGACGATATGAAAGGATTGCTCGACTACCTTAGGGAAGGACGAGGCATTTGAATTTTTCGTTGCCATAACCTCGCAATTATGGTATTATTTTTTCCGTTTAAAACTAATGGAAAGAAGGGGATGGAGTGATGAAGGATTACGACATCAAGAATTTGAGGAATGTCGCTCTAATAGGACACGGTGCATCGGGAAAAACCTCTCTCGCCTCGGCTATACTGTTCGACACCGGGGCGGTGAATCGCTTGGGGCGGGTCGAAGAGGGAAATACGGTAACCGACTACGACCCGGAAGAGATAGAACGAGGGATCTCGCTAAGCACCGCCTTATGCTTCAGCGAGTGGAAAAACCATAAGATAACCATCATCGACACCCCCGGTTATGCCAACTTTATCTCCGATGCCTATGCAGGCATCAGGGTAGCCGACTCCGCGGTGGTTCTCATCTGTGGCGTTGCCGGGGTAGAGGTCCAGACGGAGAAGGTATGGAAATTCGCCGATAAGGAGGGGCTTCCCCGTCTCATCGTGATAAACAAGCTGGACCGGGAGAGGGCAAGCTTCTCCCGGGCGCTGGAATCGGTGACGAAGAGATTCGGTCGAGGGGTGGTTCCCATTGCTCTTCCCATTGGGGAGGAGAAGGAATTCCGGGGAGTGGTGGACCTCATAAAGAACAAAGCATATCTTTACTCTGATGATGCTTCGGGGAAGTTCGAAGAGAAAGAGATTCCGGACGAGCTTGCTTCTCTGGTTGAGGAAAAGCGGGAGAATTTAATCGAGATGGTCGCCGAGATGGATGAAGAGCTGATGGAGAAGTTCTTTGACGCTGGCACCCTGAGCGAAGAGGAACTTATCGCCGGGTTAAAGAAGGCAGTTCTTGAGGGGAAGATCTTCCCCGTGTTACCCCTTTCCGCCACCAAAAACATCGGGGTGGAACAGCTTCTTTCCGCGGTGATCGACTATCTACCTTCTCCCGCTGATCGGGGTGAGGCAAAGGGGAAGAATCCCGAAGACGGCTCGGAAATGACAAGGAAGCCGTCCCCGGATGAACCGTATTCAGCTTTCGTCTTCAAGACGATGGCTGATCCTTTTGCCGGGAAGATAACCCTTTTCCGGGTGTACTCGGGAACGATAAAAGCGGATTCCACCATCTATAATGTGAACAAGAAGAAGAACGAAAAGCTCGGCTCCCTCTTCTTCCTTCAGGGGAAGAACCAGGTGGCAACTGCGATGGTAAAAGCAGGGGAGATAGCAGGGGTGGCGAAACTGAAGGAAACAGCCACCAACGACACCTTAGCTGATCCCAATTCCCCCATCATCTACCCCCCGATTCCCTTCCTCAAGCCATCGATATCGTTCGCCATCAAACCGAAAGCTCGGGGGGACGAGGAGAAGATAAGCAATGCCTTGAACCGACTCCTCGAGGAGGATCAAACATTTACCTTGGAGCGCGACCCGCAAACCAAGGAGCTCATCATCTCAGGACAGGGACAGCTTCATGTGGAGGTGATCGTTGCCAAGCTAAAGAAGAAATTCGGGGTGGATGTCCTCCTCGCCCAGCCCAAGGTTCCCTATCGGGAAACCATCACCGCCAAGGCGAAAGCCCAAGGGAAATACAAAAAGCAGACCGGCGGTAGGGGGCAATATGGCGATTGCTGGATCGAGATCGAGCCACTTCCCCGGGGCAAGGATTTCGAATTCGTGGACAAGATATTCGGTGGCGCTATACCCAAGAACTTTATTCCCGCTATTGAGAAAGGGATCCAGGAAGCAAGACAGACCGGAGTATTGGCGGGATACCCGGTGGTTGACTTCAAAGTAACCCTCTTCGATGGGTCATACCATGTGGTCGATTCCTCAGAGCTCGCCTTCAAGATCGCTGGCTCTTTAGCCTTCAAGAAGGCGATGGAACAAGCAAAACCCGTGCTCCTCGAGCCGATAATGAATGTGGAGATAACCGTCCCTGAGGATGCGCTCGGCGATGTAATGGGAGATCTAAACAGCAGGCGAGGTAAGATAATGGGAGTGGAGGCAGAGGGAGAATATCAAGTCATAAGGGCTCAGGTACCGATGGCGGAGATGCTCTCCTATGTGCAAGACCTAAACTCGCTTACTGGTGGAAGGGGAGTGTTCGAGATGGAGTTCTCGCATTACGACGAGGTTCCCGCCCACATCGCTCAGAAGATAATAGAGGAAGCCCAAAAAGCAAAGGAAGAGGAAAAGGAATAGAATCTCAGGTAGAGAGAGTATAAAAAAAGAAAAAAGGGAGTGTTTTTCACTCCCTTTTTTGTTTGTGTTGTGTTTAAACGGATAAAGACAACTCTAAGTGGAGGTTTTCTTCTTTTTCTCTTTCTCCTCCCGTTTTTTCTTCTTCTCTTCCAACTTTTCCTTCCAATTACTCCCTAAGATCTCCAAAACCGCCATCTCCGCCCGATCACCCTTCCTTGGCTCGGCACGAAGGATCCGAGTATATCCTCCGTTTCTCTCGGCGAACCGGGGGGCAATGGTATCAAACAACTTAGCCACCACTTCCTTCTTCCGTACGAAGCGAAGCGCCAACCGCCGAGAGTGAAGATCATCCCTCTTCGCCAAGGTGATCATCTTCTCTGCAATGGAGCGAGCCTCTTTAGCCTTGGCTACCGTGGTCAGGATCCGCTCGTGCTCAAACAAGGAGGTGACCAGATTGCGAAGCATCGCCATCCTATGGGCAGTGGTTCGCCCCAGCTTCCTCCGGGCTACTCGGTGCCGCATCGTCCCATACTCCTTTCCTTAAAATTACGAAACTGCCTTTTTCTTCAACCCCTTGAGCTTCTCCGGATCGATCTTCATCCCCAATTGCAACCCCATACTCGCCAGGATCTCCTTTATCTCGCTCAGCGACTTCCTGCCGAAGTTCTTCGTCTTGAGCATCTCCTGCTCCGTCTTCTGAACGAGATCTGCTATGGTCTTGATATTAGCGCTCTTCAAGCAGTTATAGGACCTTACCGATAGTTCAAGTTCATCCACTGGTTTCATAAGATATTGCAGGATCCGATCCCCTTCCTTGTCCTCTTCCCCTTCCTCCTCTTCAGCAGGTTCCTCAAAGTCAATGAATATATTGAGATGCTTTCTCAAAAGCATCGCCGCCTGCGCCAACGCGTCCTTAGGATCTAAACAGCCATTGGTCCAGATCTCGAGGATCAGTCGGTCATAATCGGTGGTCTGCCCTAAACGAGCGTCCTCCACCAGATAACGGACCTTCTTCACCGGGGAATGGATGGAATCTATCGGGATGAACCCCGGCTCTAAATCCTCATCGAAGTTGCGATCGGCGGGAACATACCCTCTGCCCCATTTTACCCGCATCTCAATGCGGAGGCTCCCTCCCTTGCTAAGGGTAGCGATGTAGATATCCTTATCCACTATCTCAACATCGTTTCCAGTCTCTATATCCCCGGAGCGGATCTCTCCCGGCTTGTCCGCTTCGAGGTATATTGTCTTCGGTCCTTCCGACTTGAGCTTGAGAGGTATCTGTTTCAGATTGAGGATGATGTCGATCACATCCTCCACCACCCCAGGAAGGGAGCAAAATTCGTGGGGCGCCCCCTCTATCCTAACAGCGGTAATCGCTGCCCCTTCGATGGAGGAAAGAAGCACCCGGCGAAGGGCATTACCGAGGGTAACCCCAAAACCCCGCTCCAGGGGCTGGGCGATGAAACGCCCATAGGTGGAGCTAAGTTCATTGGGGTCAAAATCCAACCTCTTTGGACGCTGAAAGCCCTTCCAAAGTAGCATTTTTACCTCACCTTAAGGTTAAATTTCATTGAGAGCTTACTTGGAGTAAAGCTCCACGATGAGCTGCTCCTGGACCGGAAAGTCGATATCCTCCCGAGAGGGATACTCTACCACCTTCCCTACCAGGTTATCGTAATCCACCTCCAGCCATTTGGGTACTGGCCTATTCTGGGTGAGCTGCATCGCCTGGGTAATCGCTTCGAGCTTTTTGCTTTTTTCCCTCACCGCGATCGTATCTCCTTTCTTCACCAGATAGGAGGGGATATCCACCTTCTTCCCATTCACCTCGATGTGTCCGTGACGAACCATCTGCCTTGCCTGAGGCCGAGAGCTGGCAAACCCCAGCCGAAAGACCACATTATCCAGTCTCCGCTCCAGAAGGGAAAGAAGGTTCTCGCCAGTGATACCCCGTTTTCGCTCCGCCTTCTTGAAATAGATGCGGAACTGTCGCTCAAGCACCCCGTAGATCCGTCTTACTTTCTGCTTTTCCCTTAGCTGAAGGCCATAACCGATTATCCTCAGCCTCCTGGCTCTGCCATGCTCGCCAGGAGGATAAGGTCTCTTTTCAAGGGCACACTTATCTGAGAAACACCTTTCCCCTTTAAGGAAAAGCTTCGTTCCCTCACGTCTGCAAAGACGACAAACCGCCCCTCTATATCTCGCCACTCCTCATACCTCCTTAAAATAACTTATAACCCATAGAGATTAGACCCGACGCCTCTTCGGTGGGCGACAACCGTTATGGGGAATAGGAGTGACATCCTTGATCGACTTTATCTGGAGCCCCACCGACTGAAGCGCCCGAATAGCCGTTTCCCTACCAGAACCAGGACCCTTTACCCGAACATCCACACTCTTTACCCCATGCTCCTTTGCCTTATTCCCCGCCGCTATCGCTGCCTGCTGAGCAGCGAAAGGGGTTCCTTTACGCGATCCCTTAAAGCCCACCGTTCCCGCACTCGACCAGCAAAGGACATTTCCCTGCGGATCGGTTATGGTAACTATCGTATTGTTAAAGGTCGCCTGAATATAGGCGATCGCTTCGGGAACATTCTTCTTGACCTTCTTGGGACCTCTTCTTCTCCTCTTTTTTCCCGCCATTGCTCACCACCTCATCTTTTCTTTCTTCTCATAGAGCTGAGTCGTGGACCCTTCCAAGTACGGGCATTGGTGTGGGTCCTTTGGCCACGAACAGGTAACCCCCGCTTGTGCCTCAATCCCCGATAGCAGCCGATCTCTATCAACCGCTTAATGCTTAAGGAAACCTCTTTCCGCAATTCCCCTTCCACCTTTATCCCACTGTTATCAATGACCTTCCGTATCCGGCTTATCTCCTCTTCGGAAAGGTTCTTGACCCTCTTGCTCGGATCCACCCCTGCCTTGGCTAAAATCATCTTGGAAAGAGTAGGACCTATCCCATAGATATAGGTTAAGCCCACATCGATCCGTTTTTCTCGGGGAAGGTCAACACCAACAATTCGCGCCACTTCCCTACCTCCTTAAGAGATTAACCCTGACGTTGTTTATGTCTTGGGTTCTTACAGATAACCCTTACCACGCCTTTTCTCTTTATAATCCTACACTTATCACAGATCTTCTTTACCGATGCTCTGACCTTCATCGGAAACTCCTTCCTCCCTTCTTCTTCCCTACCTTACTTATACCGGTAGACTATCCTCCCCCGAGTAAGATCGTAGGGGGAGAGCTCCACCTTCACCTTGTCCCCGGGCAGAATGCGGATGAAATTCTTCCTCATCCGCCCAGAGATGTGGGCAAGGACCTGGAGCTTATTCTCCAGCTCCACCCGGAACATAGCATTCGGTAGGGGCTCAATCACCGTACCTATTACCTCGATCGGCTCCTCCTTAGGCATACACTAACCTCTTCCTTCTTTTCCCTTAACTCTTTCTAGGACAGAAATGATCGAGCTGAATACTTCCTCTATCGATCCCTCACCATCTATATCCACCAGTTTGCCTTGATTCCGATAGTATTTGATAACCGGTGCTGTCCTCTCCGCCGCTACCTGAAGCCTATGCCTCATCACCTCTTCACTATCATCACTCCTTCGCACCAACCTGGTTCCGCAGCCATCACAGATCCCCTCTCTTTTTGGGGGGGTAGTAGATAGATTATAACATCTACCGCAGGAGGGGCAATAGAGTCGATTAGAAAGCCGGGAGACGATCTTATCCTCGGAAACAATGAGGTTCAAAACCACATCGACCGCCAAACCCCGATTTTCAAGCATCTTATCAAGCATCTCCGCCTGGGGCACCGTGCGGGGGAAACCATCGAGGATGAAGCCCTTCTTGGCATCAGGGTTCTCAATCCGTTCTGCAATCATCTCGACGATCAAATCATCAGGTACCAGCTCCCCAGCATCGAGATACCCTTTAACTTTCTCTCCCAGATCGCTCCCTGAAGCAACCTCAGCTCGCAACATATCGCCAGTGGATATATGAGCAAGAGAAAATCTCTCCTCGATAAGCTTCGCCTGCGTTCCCTTTCCTGTGCCCGGTGGACCTAAAAGCACCACTATCATCTATCCCCTCCTTCCCCTGATCCTCGTCTTCCTCATAAATCCTTCATAATGTCGCATAAGGAGCTGAGATTCTACCTGTTGCATAAAGTCCATCGCTACCCCAATCACAATGAGAAGGGAGGTGCCGCCGAAATAGAACCTCACCCCCAACCCCTCAGTTACCCACATCGGCAGATGAGCATCAAGCCAAGGACCGATCACGGGAATGGAACCCACCTTGAACCCATACATCAGAAATGTGGGAAGAACCGCTACCGCCGATAGATACAACGCCCCGCCAAAGGTTATCCTGCTCAGGATGAAATCGATGTATTCCGCCGTCCGCCTCCCGGGACGGATCCCAGGGATAAAACCCCCGTATTTCCTAAGGTTGTCGGCGACATCGACAGGGTTGAAGATAATGGCGGTATAGAAATAGCAGAAGAAGATTATTGCGATAACATAAATGAGCTCATAAAGAGGCTCTCCAGTCCGGAAATAGCTGGCTATCGTCTGCGCCCAGGGCTTCTTTATGAAGGTAACCACCATCTGAGGAAGCATAACGATGGAAACGGCGAAGATGATGGGGATGACGCCACCGGTATTCACCCTTAGAGGAAGGTGGGTGCTCTGTCCGCCATAGACCCTTCGCCCCATAACCCTCTTGGCATAGGAAACCGGTATCCGGCGTTGCCCCCGTTCAACGAAAACAATGAAGGCGATCACCAATACCATAAAGAGACCAATAAAAAGGAACTTGAGCAGGGAAAGGTTTCCTGAACGGAGATCGCCAAAGGTGGTTATAACGGCGTTGGGCACCCGGGCAACGATACCAGCAAATATAATAAGAGAGATACCGTTTCCTATACCCCTTGCCGATATCTGCTCTCCAAGCCACATAATGAATATGGTACCGGTGGTAAGGGTGAGCACCGTCATTAATCGGAATGACCAACCGGGATGAGAAACAATAGGAGCACCGGAAATAGGAGCGCGCATCTTCTCCAACCCAATGCTTATGCCCAAAGCCTGAATGGCGGATATGAGGACGGTGCCATAACGGGTGTACTGATTAATTTTCTTCCGTCCCAGTTCCCCCTCCTTGGAAAGACGCTCGAGATAGGGCCAAACTACGGTTAGCAATTGAAGGATGATCGATGCGCTGATATACGGCATAATACCGAGGGAGAAGATGGTGAAATTCCTCAGAGCTCCCCCGGAGAAAAGATCCATTAGCCCAAACACACCTCCCTTAAACCGCTCAAAGAACTCAGCTACCGCCTCTCCATTAACCCCAGGGGTAGGTATGTGCGCCCCTACCCGATAAACCGCAAGGAGGAGAAAGGTAAAGATCAACCTCTTCCTTAAGTCAGGAATACTAAAGATGTTTCTCAGACTCTCAATCATCGTTCTATGACCTCAACCTCTCCCCCGGCTCCCTTTATCTTCTCTATGGCTCCCCGACTGAACTTGTGGGCAACCACCTTCAGGGGCCGGTCTATTTCACCATCACCCAATATCTTAACCCCATCCTTCACCTTCTTTATTATACCCCGCTCGAGGAGCAACTCCGGAGTGACCTCGGTATTCGGGGGGAAATCCGCCAACCGCTCAACATTTACCTCCGCATACTCCTTGCGGAATATGTTGGTGAACCCCCGCTTGGGCACCCGGCGATGGAGGGGCATCTGCCCTCCCTCAAAACCAAGCGACTGATGAAAACCGGAACGGGACTTCTGTCCATCCCTACCCCGGCAGGAGCTCCTTCCATGACCCGAACCTATCCCCCTACCTACTCGCTTCTTCCTCTTTAATGCTCCCTTAGGCGGTTTCAAATTGGCTAAAGTAATCTCCTCCATCCCTTTACTCCTCAATGATCCTCACCAAATGAGGTATTTTCTTCACCATACCCCTTATCTCCGGGGTATCAAGACGAACCACTACCTGATTGAGCCTTCTAAGACCCAAACCCCGTAATACCTCTCGCTGTTTCTTTGGATAACCTATGGCACTCTTTACCTGCTTAATCTTTATCGTCTTCCCCTTTTTCTGCTTGGTGACCACTTTCCTTCACCCTCTTTCTGCTACTCTCTGTTAACTATATCCTTACCTCTTATCCGAGCCACCCTCTCCGGATCCTTGAGCTTGAGTAAGCCATCAAAAGTGGCCTTGACCACATTGTGAGGATTATTACTGCCAAGCGACTTGGCAAGCACATCCTTAACCCCACAGAGCTCAAGCACCACCCGCACCGCGCCACCAGCAATGATGCCAGTACCCGGAGAGGCAGGCTTCATAAGCACCTTACTAGCACCAAATTCCCCCAGCACAGCGTGATGAAGGGTAGTATTATTAAGAGGAACCTCAATGAGGTTCTTCTTGGCGATTTGGATCCCTTTATTTATCGCCTGAGGTACTTCCCGAGCCTTACCCAAACCATAACCAACATGACCCTTGCCATCACCCACCACCACCAAGGCGGTAAAGCTCAGGTTCTTACCCCCTTTGACTACTTTAGTGACTCGGTTTATATAAATAACCTGATCGGTAAGCTCAAGCTCGTTGGCGTCTATCCGTTTCCTCTTAAGCAACACTTCCTCCTTTCTCCCTCACTTAGAACTCAATACCTTCTTCTCTCATCGCTTCGGCAGCCGCCTTCACCCTGCCGTGATACTTATAACCTCCTCGATCAAACACTATCTTCGTGATTCCCTTCTCCTTAAGCTTCGCTGCCATAAGCTCACCCGCCAGCTTCGCCGCTGCTATGTTGCCTCCATAAGTCATCTTCGATTTGAATAAGGGATCGAGCGACGAAACCGAAGCTATGGTAACCCCTCGGGTATCGTCTATTGCCTGAAGATAAATGTGTTTAAGACTTCGAAAAACACAAACCCGAGGACGCTCTTTGGTACCCTTAACCTTTTTTCTTACCCTTAAATGTCTCCGCTTTCTCGCCTCTTCCTTAGTTAACTTCATCGATCATCGCCCTCCAAGAATCATCACTGACCACCAACTCCGGCTTTACCAACCTTCCTTCGAAGGACCTCACCTTTGTACCTTATCCCCTTACCTTTGTAAACATCGGGTTTCCTTAAACTCCTTATGTTCGCCGCTACCTGACCAACTAACTGCTTATCGATACCGGATACGGTGAGTTTCGTTCCTCCCTCTACCTGAATGGAGATGCCTTTTGGAATGGAGAATTCGATGGGATGAGAATAACCGAGCTGGAAGATCACTTTATCTCCCTTATGCTCCGCTTTATAACCCACCCCAACGATCTCAAGCTCCTTAGAAAACCCTTCACTAACCCCCTTTATCGCGTTGGCAAGCAAACTCCTTGTGAGACCATGAAACATCCGTTGGCTCCGAGAATCACCGGAACGCTCAACAACCGCCACCGAATTCTCCGCCCGCACCGTGATCCCCTCAGGAAGGGGGGTACGAAGCTCCCCCTTAGGACCCTTGACTACCACCTCACTCCTGCCTATCTCTAAATTAACCCCAGCGGGAATGGATATCGGTTTCCTTCCTATCCTCGACATTTGCAGCCTCCTTCCCCTACCACACCTCACAGAGAACTTCCCCTCCTACCCCCTTCTTCCGCGCTTCAGCATCGGTAAGGATCCCTTTGGAGGTAGAAAGGATGGCAATGCCCAACCCGTTCAGTACCCTGGGGACCTCCTCCTTCCCACAATAGACCCTTCGCCCCGGTTTACTCACCCGCTTGAGACCGGTAATAGCCGGTTCCCCTTCCGGGGTATATTTGAGCCTGAGGGTCAGAATACCCTGCTTTCCGTCATCCTCAAACCGGAAGTTCTCCACATAACCCTCTTCCTTCAAAATCCTCGCTATCTCGAGCTTCATCTTGGAAGAGGGGAGGGATACCTCCTCCTTCTTCGCCATAAGTGCGTTTCTGATCCGGGTCAGCATATCAGCAATGGGATCGGTCATCATCTTTCCGCTACTCCTTTCCTAATTAAAAACTACCAGCTCGACTTTATCACTCCAGGTACCTCCCCCCTTAAGGCGAGGCTTCTGAAGCAAATACGGCAAATGCCAAACTTCCTCAGATATCCACGGGGCCTACCGCATAGCCTACACCGATTCCGCTGCCTCACCTTGAACTTTGGGGGACGCTTAGCTTTCTCAATTAACGCCTTTCTCGCCACCTTCTTATAACCTCCTATCTTCTCCTGAAGGGGAAGCCAAGGAGCTCAAGGAGCCTTCTTGCCTCTTCGTCAGTATTAGCGGTGGTGCATATGGTCACATTCATCCCCTTTATCTTCACTATCTTGGAGTAATCGACCTCAGGAAAGATCGACTGGTCCCTAAGACCTAAGGTATAATTGCCCCTCCCATCAAAAGAACGGGTGGGAAGACCCCTAAAGTCGCGCACCCTGGGGAGAGCGATATTGACCAGCCGATCGAAGAATTCCCACATCCGTGTCCCCCTGATGGTCACGGTGCAACCCACTGGTTGCCCTGCCCGTAATTTGAAGGCAGCGATCGACTTCTTCGCCCGCCTTATGGCAGGACGCTGTCCCGTGATCAACGCCAGATCGTTCATCACCCCATCAAGGATACGAATGTCCTGCGTCGCCTCACCTACCCCCATATTGACCACAATCTTCTCCAACCGAGGCACAGCCAGCTTGTTCTTATAGCCAAACTCCTTCATCAACTTGGGGACTATCTCCTTTTCATAAAGCTCCTTCAATCTCGGTATTATCTTCGCCTTGGCTATCATCTATCCAACACCCCTTGGCATTTCTTGCACACCCGAACCTTCTTCCCGTCCTCGAGAAAGATATGACCTACCCGGGTGGGCTCACCACACTCGGGACAGATAACCATCAGGTTGGAGATATGAATCGGAGCCTCTCGCTCCACTATTCCACCTTTTATGTTCTTCTGAGGATTGGCTCGGGTATGACGCTTGACCATATTTACCTTCTCAACAAGCGCTCTCTCCCGCTTGGGAAAGACACGGAGCACCTTCCCTTGCTTCCCCCGATCCTTTCCCTGAATAACGAGCACTATATCGTTCTTCTTGATAGAGACCTTAGCCATCTCCACCATACCTCCTATAACACCTCGGGGGCTAAGGAAACGATCTTGGTGAACTTCTTCTCCCTGAGCTCACGAGCTACCGGTCCGAAAACACGAGTTCCCAAGGGCTCCCCATACTTGTTTATAAGCACCGCAGCATTCTGGTCAAACCTAATATAGGTCCCGTCCTTCCTCCTCACCTCTTTCTTCGTCCTCACGATCACCGCTCGTACAACCTGACCTTTCTTTATGTTGGAGTTCGGCACTGCCTCCTTTACCGAAGCGGTTATCACATCTCCTACCGTAGCGGTCCTTCCTACCCCAGAACCCACCGGAAGGATACAGGCGATCCTCTTCGCCCCCGAGTTATCAGCCACCTCCAAGATCGTCCGCATCTGAATCATCGATCATCCCTCCTTCTCTTCAGGAACCAAATCCGTCTCCTCACCGGGAGAAAATCTCTCGCCGCCTCTCATCAATATTTTCTTCACCACCCAGCGCTTATGCCGACTTAATGGTCTTGTTTCCTCGATGAGGACGACATCCCCTTCCTGACATCTATTTCCCTCATCGTGAGCCATAAACCTCCTGATCTTCCGCATCGTCCTCTTATAGAGGGGATGCTGAACCAAGGTGTCCACGCGAACTACCACCGTCTTATCCATCTTGGAGCTGATGACGGTGCCCGTTCTCGTCTGCCTCCTCCTCATAATAATCCCTCACTTTTTGACTTCTCTCTGAAGCTCGCGTTCCCTCATAACCGTCTTCACGCGAGCAAGATCCCTCTTGAGCAACCTGAGCTTCATCGGGTTGTCCAACTGACCCGCCGCCAACTGGAAACGAAGTTTATATATCTGTTCAGCAAGCTCCCGCTCCTTATGAAGGAGCTCTTCATCGGAAAGTTCGCGGATCTCAGCTGGCTTCATCCTCAGACCTCCTCAAACCGGGTTACAAACTTCGTCCTTATCGGCAGTTTATGGGAAGCGAGCCGCATCGCCTCCCGGGCGAGTTCCTCGGACACCCCTTCGATCTCATAAAGGATCCTTCCCGGCTTCACCACCGCCACCCAAGCCTCAGGGGATCCCTTACCCTTACCCATCCGGGTCTCCGCTGGTTTCTTGGTGATCGGCTTGTCGGGAAAAATCCTTATCCACAGCTTGGCACCTCGTCTTACGCAGCGGGTAATAGCGATCCTCGCCGCCTCTATCTGACGGGCAGTGATCCAACCCGGCTCAAGTGCCTTCAGCCCATACTCACCGAAGGAGACGGTGGAACCAGCAATCGCCTTCCCCTTCATTCTGCCCCGCTGTTGCTTCCTATATTTAACCTTCTTCGGCATTAACATTGGAACTCCCCCCTTCTATCGCCGACCGGAATAGAACTTATCCAGAATAGCCTTCCTGACATCAAGGATGTCGCCATGATAGATCCAAACCTTCACTCCGATAACCCCGTAAGTGGTGAACGCTTCAGCAAATCCATAATCTATATCAGCCCGAAGCGTCTGCAAAGGAAGCCTGCCGTAGAGATACCATTCAGAACGAGCGATCTCCGCCCCGTTCAATCTCCCGGAACAGCGGATCTTTATCCCTTTAGCACCAAACCTGAGAGCGGAATCAACCGCCTTCCTCATCGCTCGACGAAAAGCAACCCTCTTTTCCAGCTGGATAGCAACCGACTCGGCAACGAGCTGGGCATCAACCTCCGGGGTTTCAACCTCTTGAATATTTATAAAGACATCACGGCCCGTCCTCTCCTGAAGCTCCTGATTCAGCCGTTCCACTTCAGCCCCCTTCCTTCCAATGATTATGCCGGGCTTTGCGGCAAGGATATTGATCTTCAACTTGTCTGCCGCTCTCTCGATCTCGATGCGCGAGACCCCGGCATGGGCGAACCGTTTTTTCAGATCCCTCCGGAGAAGAACGTCCTCATAGAGGAGATCCTTATACTCCTTAGTGGCGAACCACCTTGAATGCCAGGTTTTGGTATATCCCAGCCGGAACCCATGAGGATGAGTTTTCTGACCCAATTTGCTACCTCCAGTTTTTATTCCTTGGACTTACCCTTAGCGACAGTTGCGGGAACCAATTCCGAAAGCTCCACCGTGATATGGGACATCCTCTTCAGTATCCGATACACTCTGCCCATCGCCCGAAAACGGTACCTCTTCATCGTAGGACCCTGATCCACATAGGCACGAGAGACCACCAAGTTATCCACATCCACATTCTCCAACTTCTGCTCCGCATTGGCTATCGCTGAAAGGAGCACCTGCTCTATCTCCTTTGCCGCCCGCTTCTTGCTGAAACGGAGGATGGTAAGCGCCTCGGATACCCTCTTCCCCTTTATCAGATCTATAACCAACCGCGTCTTCTGGGGAGAGATCCGGATATAACGACCGCTTGCCTTAGCTACCACCATAGCACCTACCTCCTCACCTTGGTCTTACCCGACTTAACCGGATGCCCCCGAAAGGTACGAGTAGGAGCAAACTCACCCAGCTTGTGACCAACCATATTCTCCGTAATGTAAACCGGAAGAAACTTCATACCATTGTGAACAGCGAATGTATAACCCACCATCTCGGGCACTATGGTGGAACGCCGGGACCAGGTTTTGATTACCTTCTTCTCCCCGGTTTCGTTCATCTTGCGCACTTTCTCAAGAAGCTTTGGGTCTACATACGGACCTTTTTTAATTGACCGAGCCATCTTCCTACTTTCTCCTCTTCAGGATGAACTTATCCGATGGTTTCTTCCTCCGCGTCCTATACCCCTTGGTGGGCTTACCCCAGGGAGTACAGGGATGCCTTCCGCCATGGGACCGTCCTTCACCACCACCTAACGGATGATCCACCGGGTTCATCGCCGTCCCCCGAACATGAGGTTTAAAGCCGAGCCAGCGCATCCTCCCCGCTTTTCCGATAACTACATTCTCATGATCCAGGTTCCCCACCTGGCCGATAGTAGCGTAGCACTCCTCATGGACCATCCGCACCTCACCCGAAGGAAGCTTCACCTGAACATATTTCCCCTCTTTGGCAACAACCTGGGCGGCGGTGCCGGCTGCCCTAACCAACTGCCCTCCCTTACCCCTTTTGAGCTCGATATTATGAATAAATGTACCGAGGGGGATCCTCTTCAGAGGAAGGGCATTCCCCACTGCGATCTCGGCATCGGGTCCCGACATAACCTCATCCCCTACCTTAAGACCAAGGGGAGCGATGATATAACGCCATTCCCCATCCCGGTAGGAGATGAGGGCAATATTGGCGGAACGGTTTGGATCGTACTCTATCGAAACCACCTTTCCTGGAACACCTATCTTATCCCGCCTAAAATCTATTATCCGATATCTCCTCTTATGCCCTCCTCCCCGGTGCCAGGCAGTGATCTCACCATAGTTGTTCCTCCCCCCAGTCCTGGTAAGCCCCTTAACCAACGGCTTATAGGGCTTCTCCGTGGTGATTTCCTCCGACTTGAGCACCGTCATAAACCGTCTCGCCGGAGAGGTTGGCTTGTACTTAATTATCGGCATCTCATCCACCCCAATGGTTTACTTGTCCTATACCCCTTCGACATACTCCACCCGTTTTTCACCCTTCACCAATTTGACATAAGCCTTCTTCCAATCAGGCCTTTTCCCCTCAAACCGACCGAGCCTCTTCTTCTTACCCTTTACATTCACTATCCGCACCTCCTCTACCCGCACTTTGAACAACTTCTCCACTGCTTTCTTTATCTCTATCTTGTTCGCCCGAGGATCAACTGCAAAACAAAGGATATTATCCCTGTCTTTAAGCTCGGTCGATTTCTCAGTAATGATCGGATGAAGAATTACCCTATACTCCTCACTCACTTGCTCAACTCCTCTGAAAGTTTAAGCACCGCCCTCTTCGAGATCAACAGGGTATCGTGCTTCAGAAGCTCATATACATTCACCTGCGTCGAGTCGAGGAACTTCACATAAGGAACATTCCTCGATGAAAGGATAAGATTAATATTATCGCGAAAATCAACCACCAATGCCTTGGAGTCTATCGAAAGCCGTTCAATCGCCGCTACGAACTCCTTCGTCTTGGGCGAGGGGAGAGCAAACTCATCGATGACCACGATCTTATTCAGCTTGTTCTTCTGAGAGAGCGCAGAACAAAGGGCAGCCTTTATAACCTTCTTCGGCAAACGATAATAATAACTCCGCGGTTTGGGACCAAAAACAACCCCCCCTCCTCGCCAAATGGGGGAACGAATGCTCCCATGGCGGGCGCGCCCCGTTCCTTTCTGCCTCCAAGGCTTCTTCCCTCCACCAGCGACCTCAGCTCGGGTCTTGGTGGAAGCGGTTCCTCGACGCAGTTTAGCCAGATAATGCTTCACCGCCTCGTAAATGAGATGAGGCTTCACCTCGGCGGCAAACACCTTGTCCGATACCTCTACCTTCCCCACCTCTTTATTCTCTAAGTTCTTCACGGTAAGCGTAGCCATCTTCTTCTCACCCTTCCTTACTCTCTTCCTTTCGGCTTCCTGATTATCAGATAACCACCAGGAGCCCCAGGGACAGCCCCCTTCACCAACAAGAGGTTCTTTTCCTCATCCACCTTGACTATCTTCAGGTTCTTCACCGTGACCCTTCTGCCTCCCATTCTTCCTGGAAGCTTTTTCCCCTTAAAAACCCGCGAGGGGAAAGCAGAAGCACCGATGGAACCAGGTGCCCGATGAAACATCGAGCCATGGGAATTTCTCCCCCCTCGGAAGTTCCACCGCTTGAACACCCCGGCAAAACCACGTCCCTTGCTCGTTCCGATGACATCAACCGCCTTTTCCTCAGCAAAGATGGCCACCGAGATCTTGTCCCCAGGCTTTACCTCCTCACCTTTATTGAGGAGTTCCACCTCACGGATAAACTTGACCGGAGGAGCTCCCGCCTTAGCCAGATGGCCTGCCAGTGGCTTGGTAAGCCTCTTCTCCTTCACCTTATCCTCGATGAGCCCGATCTGCACCGCCCGGTAGCCATCCCTCTCCTCCGTTTTCACCTGAAGGACGACACAGGGACCTGCCTTTATCACGGTCACCGGGATCGCCTCCCCCTCAGGGGTATAGATCTGGGTCATACCTACCTTTTTCCCCAAAATACCACCTATCATCTCTCGCTCTCCTTATTCCCGCTCTGGTCCGTAAGCCTTGATCTCCACATCCACCCCCGCAGGGAGATCGAGCTTCATCAGCTCATCCACCGTCTGAGCATTGGGCTCCAATATCTCAAGAAGACGCTTGTGGGTCCTGATCTCGAACTGCTCCCGCGACTTCTTATCCACATGGGGAGAACGATTGACGCAGATCTTGGTGATCTTGGTGGGAAGAGGAATAGGACCCACCACCTTCGCCCCGGTCCTCTTCGCTGTCTTCACTATCTCAGAGGTAGACTGATCAAGGATCCGGTGATCATAAGCCCTCAATCGTATTCGTATCTTCTCGCCAATCATCGCTTCCTCTGCCTTTCCACTAATATAGCTTTTACCTAAAAACCAAAACTACTTGATTATTTCGGTGACGGTGCCAGCACCTATCGTCCTTCCACCCTCACGAATAGCAAACCGTAACCCCTTCTCCATCGCTATCGGCGTGATCAGGTCTATCCGTAAATTCACATTATCTCCC